>JAIEMH010000182.1 GCA_019752245.1 Flavobacteriaceae bacterium | reverse complement strand
ATTGAAGTTTTAGATCGCCATAAAGAGTGTTCTTTGGTTTTTTGTGCAAGTAATTATGTCGATGCCCAAAAGCATTTTCTTTTAAATACCGATAGGCGTACCAAAGATTTGGGTGTGAAAGAAGGTGAATATGATGTTTTTAGTGGCTCTGTTTTTCTAGACAAAATGCCGTTTACTACATATATAACTAATGGCAGTTCGGTTGTGTTTAGAAAACCAAAGCGCGAAATTCCGCATGAGCTTTTTATACACCGTCAGTGTTCGGATCTCTTTTTGTGGACTTTTTTAGTTCAAGGTTCGTCTTTTGTTTTTTTAAATCAAAAGCTTAATTATTTTAGACGGCATGAAGCGTCTACTACGACTAAAATTTCATCTGGAAAGGAGCTGATTGGGACTTATAAAGAGTTGGTTTATTACTTAGACTATTATAATTTTCCCGATAAGTATTCGAGTTTTTTGACGTATTATTTTAATAATTATCTTTGGAAAAACAAAAAAGAAGTGTTTAATGTAGCGGTATTTGCAGCTAATAAACGTTTGAAAAAACTTTATTTTCAAGCGTTAGTTCCTTTGGTAATCAAAAAGCTTTTTCATGGAAAATAATGCCTTAGTTAGTGTTGTTATTACTACCTATAACAGAGCAACCTATTTGGAATCTGCGATACAATCGGTGGTACAACAAACTTATAAGAATATTGAAATTATAGTGGTTGATGATGGTTCTACGATTGACTATGCTGCAGCAATTTGTTCGAAATACCCGCAATGTACGTATCATTTTAAAAAAAATGGCGGACTATCTTCTTCTAGAAATTATGGTGTTTCTGTTTCAAAAGGCGCTTTTATTGCTTTTTTAGATGATGACGATTTGTTTTTACCCAATAAAATAGCGCTGCAAGTTGCCCTTTTGACTACCAAATTGAACATTGACTGTGTGCATTCGTCAGCCATGATTATAGATGCAAACGATGTGCCTACTGGCGAAATAATAGGCGCAAGCGCGTTAAAAGAGCATAAACGAACTGGTAATGTTTTTTGGAATGCCTTGGGAGTTTGGGTAATAAAGTCACCTACTCCTTTGTTTAGAAGGGAAGTTTTTAGCGACATTACATTTGATGAAACTATTTTGGTTGGTGAAGATGTTGATTTTTATCAACGTATGTTTTACAGGCATAAAGTTTTTTATGTTAAAGAACCCTTGGCACTTTATAGAGAAGATGATGACCCCAATAGGCTTTCTAAAAAAACAGCGCAGTATGTTGGGCTTGAAACGAAAATATATTCTAATTTTATAAAGATGGGAATAAAAAATCCATTTACTTTGTATAAAATTGCGTTAAGATTGGCTCAAGCAGGAATTAGTAGATTGAATACGGCTGGAGGCGCACCAATTGTAACTATTAGTAAGTGGAAATTATTTTTAAATCCATTTTATTACGTTAAAAATTTAAACAACCTAAAGAAATAAATATCTCATAAACAATGATTAGTAAAATAAACATCCTTATAACAGGTGGTGCAGGAAACGTTGCAAGTGCATTAGCCAATACATTGGCTGAGAATAAAGATAATTTCATTGTTATTGTTGACAACTTGTCTACAGGAAGTATAGGAAAAGTACCTGTTAAAGATAATGTGAAATTTATCAAAGCAGATGCTAATAATTATAATGATATAGTTCCTATTTTTGGTAGGTATAATTTTGATTATGTGTTTCATTATGCTGCTGTTGTTGGTGTAAAGCGAACGTTGGAAAACCCTATAATGGTTTTGAATGATATTGAAGGTATTAAAAACGTACTTTCGTTATCTAAAAATTCGGGTGTTAAGCGTGTTTTTTATTCTAGTTCTTCAGAAGTTTATGGTGAGCCCTTTGAAATTCCTCAGAACGAAAATACGACACCATTGAACTCTAGGTTGCCTTATGCTATTGTTAAAAATGTAGGTGAAGCTTTTTTTAAATCGTACTATCAAGAGTATGGTTTGGAGTATACCATATTTCGATTTTTTAATACCTATGGACCTAATCAAAGTGAAGATTTTGTTGTACCAAGATTTATAAAAGCTGCTTTAAAGAATGAACCAATAACACTATATGGTGATGGTTTGCAAACGCGCTCTTTTTGTTATGTAGATGATAATATTGATACGTGTATCAAAGCTATGTTGAGTGATGATTGTAAAAATGATGTTTTAAATATAGGAAGCGATAAAGAAATGACCATTTTGGATTTGGCTAAAAAGGTTATTGAAGTTACCCAATCAAAATCAACGATTATTCATCTGCCGGCTCTTGAAGAAGGCGATATGACAAGACGTTGTCCTGATACTTCTAAAATGAAAGGCATCCTTAAAAGAGATTTAGTGTCGCTAGAGGTTGGTATAAAAAAACTAATTGATCATTATGAGAATAGGAAGTAATCCCAATAATCATAAAAAAATAGATGTTGCCCTAACGTCTCATAGGGTAATAATTCCTGTATATATACCCAATGCTGAGGGTTATTTTGCTGATGCGTTTAACGTTTTTAAGGTTTGTATTACGTCTTTATTAAAGACTATTACTACTGATACGGCTGTTTCTATAATTTCCAATGCCTCTTCACAGGAGGTGAATCAGTATATTTTTGAACTGTGGGAGGCGAAAAAGATTGATAGGGCTGTTTTCAACAAAGAAAATGTTGGTAAAATGAATGCCATTATCACAGAAACACGTGCTAGTTTTGAGGAATTTATAACTTATTCAGATGCTGATGTTTTCTTTGATAAAGGTTGGTTGCAACAAACCTATTCTATGTTTAAGAATGTTGACAAAGCTGGTTTTGTCTCTATGAATCCAACACCTTCTCATTACAGTCATGCTGATTCTACTTTGTTGCGTAATTTGTTGTTGTTTAAAAAACGAAAAACCAATCAAGTATGTAGTTATGAAGATTTAGCTCATTTTCATAAAAGCATAGGAAAAGCTGCCGCGCATACCGATGCGCTTTTTAATTCTACTGTTTTATGTGTTGGTTCAAGCCATCACTATATTATAGGCGCAGGCCATTTTTGTTGTACTATAAGAAAAACACCTACTCTAAAATATGTTCCTAAAGACTATTCGACTGTTGGTGTTTCTGGAGGTTCAGAAACGGTTTATCTGGATACTCCATTTGATAAAACGGGTCTTTGGAGGTTGTCTTCACCAAAAGCTTATGTTTGGCATATGGGAAATGTACTAGAAAAGGAATGGTCTGATGAAAAGCTTGAAGGTCTTGAAAACTTCCAAGAAGCAGCTTTTACTTTTTCGGATTTACCTTTTAAAACAGCAACTTTTTCCTCTGCCGTAGTTCCTTATTTTTTAAAAAATAAAGTAGTATCATTGCTTAAAAAAGTAAAAATTATTTCATAAAATTATGCTGCAAAAATTTAGAATTTTTATTAAAAAAGTACTTTATTATTTTCTGAATACAACGGAGAATAGAGGAGAAGTTGTTTTTACTGGATTTTCTAGAGGACTTCAAAATGTAACTTTCGCAGGAAAAAATGCAGTTCCAGATCGGTGTAATTTTTCGGGTAAAATTAAAATTGGCTACGCTACAACTTTAGGCTATAATAATTTGTTAGCAGGAAAAATCACTATTGGTAACTATTGTCAAATAGGCGCTGATGTTGCCTTACATGCTACAAATCATCCTGTTAGTTTTATGTCTACCTACATCAATAACCATTTGTTTAACGGCGAATTGAAACAACTAAAAGAGGAAAACGAAATTAACATTGGTAATGATGTATGGATTGGTCACAATGTAATTATTGTGGGTACTGTTACCATTGGCAATGGCGCTATACTTGCTGCAGGTGCTGTTGTTACTAAAGATGTTGCACCTTATGCTATTGTTGCAGGAGTGCCAGCCAAGGAAATTAAAAAAAGATTTTCAGACGAAATCATTGCTGAACTAGAGGCTTTGCAATGGTGGAATTTGTCAACGGATGCGTTAGAAAAAATCAAACCACTTTTTTTTAAAAATTTTCTCAATAAAGGTAGTATCTATGAGTAAAACTATTGCCATAATTCCAGCGCGTGGTGGCTCTAAGAGGTTGCCTAATAAAAATATTCTTCCGTTAGGAACTTATCCTTTGTTGGTGCATAGCATTTTGTATGCTCAAGCTAATAGTGATGTTATTGATGCCATTTATGTTTCTACTGATGATGAAAAAATTAAAGAAGTAGCCTTGCAATTTGGTGCCAAAGTAATTGATAGACCCATGTCAATTTCAGGTGATTTAGAGCCAACCCTTACTTCGTTGCAGCATGTTTTGCACTCTATAAAAGAAACCATTGAGAACGTGGTTTTGTTGCAACCTACTAATCCGCTAAGGCCGGAAGATTTATTGAAAGAATGTTTTGCTGCCTTTCAAGAAACCAGTTCCGATAGTTTGTTCACCGTTTCACAAAACCATCATAAGTTCGGAAAAATTGTTGACTCTAAATTTATTCCATTCAATTATGAGATTGGGCAACGAAGTCAAGATTTGGAACCACTATTTTTTGAAAATGGCTTATTGTATATTACAAAAGCTAAGTCCATTCTTGATGATAAAATAATTACAGAAAATGCTTTCCCATTGGTAGTAAATCATATTTTTGCTAAGGTGGATATCGATACCCAAGAAGATTTGGACTACGCCAACTATTTATTAAATCATTTTAATGCCTAATCGTTACAATAAATGAAATCAAACTATATAGAAATTGCAGGAAGAAAAATAGGACCTGATTTTCCGCCACTAGTAATTGCCGAAATCGGAATCAACCATGAAGGTTCGCTAGACGTTGCCAAACAGATGGTTGATGCAGCCAAGCGCGCTGGCGTTGAAATGGTAAAACATCAAACACATATTGTTGCCGATGAGATGAGTGGTGCTGCCAAGAAAGTAATTCCAGGTAATGCCGATGTTTCTATTTATGAAATAATGGAACGATGTTCTTTAAATGAGGCCGACGAACTGGCATTGAAAAACTATGTTGAAAGCAAGGGAATGATTTTTATATCCACACCATTTTCTAGAGCTGCTGCCGAGAGATTGAAGAAATTTGATATTCCAGCCTATAAAATTGGTTCGGGAGAATGCAATAATTATCCACTTTTAGAGCACATTTGTTCGTTTGGTAAACCGGTAATTTTGAGCACTGGCATGAATACCATAGAAAGTGTTCGCAAAGCTGTTGCTATTTTTGATAAACACCATATTCCGGTTGCGTTGTTGCACACTACCAATTTATATCCAACACCAATTCATCTGGTTCGATTTGGCGCTATGACGCAATTGCATGAGGCTTTTCCAGATAAAGTTTTTGGATTGTCTGACCATACGTTAAACAACACTGCCTGTCTTGGAGCTGTTGCTCTTGGTGCTAGTATTTTAGAGCGTCATTTTACCGATCACATGCAACGTACTGGTCCGGATATTGTGTGTAGTATGGACGAAAAAACTACTGCCGAATTAATTATTTCTTCTAATGAAATGTGGCAAATGCGTGGTGGAACAAAAGAACCTGCCAAAGAAGAGCAGGTAACTATTGATTTTGCTTTTGCAACTGTTTGTAGTATTGCAGCAATTAAAAAAGGAGCCCTCTTGACCAAAGAAAATATTTGGGTTAAACGCCCAGGAACAGGAGCCATTTTAGCAGAACATTTTGATGATTTAATTGGGAAAGAGGCTACTCGAGATATTACAAACGACGAACAGTTAACCTATAACGATTTTAAGTAATGGATAAATTATACGATTTAAGCAGGAAATTTGAATACGAAAACGGATTTTATGCTACTGCTGATCCTTCTCGTTTTAGTAAAATACTTACCCATTTGGAGCTTTTTAAGCAAACTTCAACTGTTAGAGGTGAGATTGTAGAGTTTGGAATTTTTAAAGGAAATTCCTTTTTTAGATGGATAAAATTTAGAGATTTATTGGAGCAAACCAACAGTAGAAAAATAATTGGTTTTGATATTTTTGGTGATTTTCCAGAAGCTCATTTTGAAGAAGATAAAGATAAAAGAGATGCTTTTGTTGCTGAAACCAATGGAGGAAAAAGTATTTCTTATGAAGAAATCAATGAACTTCTTGATAAACAAGGATTAAATAAAAATGTCGACATTATTAAAGGTGATATTTTGGTTACGTTGGATGCTTATTTAGAGAAGCATCCCCATTTAAAGATTTCACTTTTGCATATTGATGTTGATTTGTATGAGCCTACCAAGCACATTTTAGAAAAACTATATGATAAAGTTACTACTGGAGGCATCATTATACTAGACGATTATGGCGCTTTTGCAGGAACAAATAAAGCTGTTGATGATTTTTTTAAAGGAAAAGCAGCTGTTAAAAAACTACCTTTTTCACATGCTATTTCTTATTTAGTTAAAGAATAATGAAAAGAAAAATCCTATTTCTTACAGGTACTAGAGCCGATTTTGGAAAGATAAAATCACTTATTTCAATTCTTGAAGCCCATTCAGAATTTGAAGTATTTGTTTTTGTAACTGGTATGCATTTGCAAAAAGAATATGGATATACTTTAATAGAAATAGAACGTTGCAATTTCAAAAATGTACACACTTTTGAAAATCACACGCATGAAACTACTATGGATTTGACGCTTGCGAAAACTATTGAAGGTTTGTCTAGCTACTGTAAAGAGGTTAGTCCTGAGATGATTGTAGTTCATGGCGATAGAGTAGAAACGCTTGCTGGAGGTATTGTAGGTTCGTTAAATAACATTTTAGTAGCTCACATTGAAGGCGGAGAATTATCGGGAACGGTAGATGAATTGATTCGTCATAGTGTTTCAAAGTTGAGTCATATTCACTTTGTTTCTAATGATGAAGCGGCTAAACGATTGGTTCAAATGGGTGAAATGAAAACGTCTATTTATACCATTGGTTCGCCTGATATCGATATTATGTTTTCTAATGATTTGCCCACCATTGCAGTTGCAAAATCGTATTATCAAATTCCATTTGATGACTATGGTATTGTAATGTTTCATCCAGTTACTACAGAAGCTAAGGATATGAAGCGCTATGCTCAAAATTTTGTTGCTGCTTTGCAAAACGATACCCATAATTATGTAGTTATTTATCCGAATAACGATTTGGGAAGTCAGTTATACTAGATGAATATTTAGCTCTTAAAGCGGATTCACGTTTTAGAATTTTTCCTTCCTTGCGTTTTGAATATTTTTTAACCTTGCTTAAGAATTCCCAATTTATAATAGGAAACAGCAGTGCCGGAATTCGAGAAGCGCCTTATTATGGAATTCCAATAATAAATATAGGAACGCGCCAGCAAAACAGAGCTGTTCATGCCGATATTATCAATGTAGATTATTCTGAAGAAAGTATTTTAAAAGCCTTGAAGATTATCGATGCGCATACCATTCAAAATTCAAATTCTGATTTTGGAGAAGGTAACAGTGCCCAATTGTTTTTAGAATCCTTAAAAGATTCCAGCATTTGGGATATTAATCATCAAAAGCAATTTAGGGATTTGTAATGTCCTACTTGCAGCCTAGTTTTCTTGTCTTTTGAAGTTTGTACCTTATTTAGACTGTGGAAGAATTGGAAGTTTATATGTTAAATAGTTTGATAAATTTAAAATAAAAGTAAAATGATCACTAGCAAAATAATTAATTTTTTTAAAGTATTAAGTATCATAACGTTTGTTTTTGGGCTTTATTATTGCATCAATATACCTAAAGGTGCAGGCGATGAAGCGCTTTTTCTTAGCGACCTTGATTTAATTAAAAATAATGGTTGGGTATATGCTATTGGAAACAAAATCTCCATTCCCTACATGATATTAGTTTATCCTTTTTCCTTTTTATTTGAAGATTTTATCGCTTTGCGGTTGGTTAATTTTATATTGTTTGGGTTTCTTTTTTTATATTTTGTAAAAAAGAAAATCGTTGAGGATGGTCTATTTTATTACATTCTTTTATTTTTTAGTTCAACAGGATGGTATTTAATAGGAACGAATGATGTTCTTTTTACCATTGCTTTTATAGTCTTTTTTTGTGAGACCTACTTGCTGTTGCAAGATAAGTCAAGCGGTTCAAATTCAATGTTTTGGAGTTCTTTGTTGGTGGCTTTTTTTACCAGAGAGTTGTTTTTGATTTTTTTACCAGCAGTATTTATTTCTTTCTTTTTGATCTATAAAAAGAAGCATAATCTTTTTAGAAAGCTATTTGTTCCTATCTTTTTATTTGTTTTGTTGCTTTTTATAAACGTGCCTTCTCTTGTTAAAAATAAGTCATTGTCTTATGACAATAAGGTTCCGCCAAAAGGCATTCATTCTACTTGGGGACAAAGACAGTATTTAGCACAATTGTTAGTAAATGCTGGTAAACTGGAAAATCATCAGCATCCTTCTTTTAAAGAAACGGATGCTTATCTAAAAGCGCATGGCGATGATTCGTTGCCTAAGACAATTGTAGCAACCATGTTGTTTGACGTAAAGCTTACAGTGACTGAATTTTTTAAGGATTTTGCAGAAGTTTTGTTTTATTCTGTTAGAGCAACAGGGTTGATTATTTTATTGACGTTATTGCATTTATTGCTTTCATTATATAGAAGGAAGATTGATTATGATTTATATATTCCATTAATTCTTTTTGTTACGATTGCGCTTATTTCATTAATAATTATCTCTTATGTAGAAGCGCGATGGTTGGTTCCGGTCTATATAATGGCTTTGTTATACTACAGTAATAACATAAAAAAAATCACTTTGTTCCAAAAGACATTTATAGCCAACCTACTTTTAACCTCATTTGTAATGCTTTTTGGTATTTATAGAATGTATAAAAATTTACACTAAACTAAATCTGTTTTTTTGAAACACAAAAAGTATTTTACTGTTGTAACCGTTGCAGTGGATGATGCCTTGGATAAAATTTTCTTGAATTTTCCAGGTTTATTTTCCCATGCGTCTTTTGATGTAAAAATTCAATTTTCAGCGCCCATTGTTTCCTTCAGAAACCACAATTATGAGTGGGTTGATTTATCACAAGATAGGATTGCTACTGATTTTTCGCCTAAAATACTAAAATTACAAAACGGAAGCTACGTTCAAGCCAACGTAAATTATGGTATTTGGGAAATCCATAAAGCACAACCTAACGAATTGCTTTGGAGGTTTAATCCTGAATTTGCAGCGCCGCTTACCGTGTACTCGAATGCGTTGAATACCAAGAAAATAGTTTCTGCCAACTCAAAGTTTGTATTTAATGAAAATTTGGCCTTGCTTTTTACGAAAAACAGTACCATTGAATTGAGTCGTTCTAAACTTCCTTTTTCTGCCATTGCTTGCTTTACGGATCATTGCGATTTTGATACTTTAGACAATTTAAAAATTCAACGTCAATTCTTTAAAGAAACTAATTTAAAAATTACCAAAGGCTTCTTTCTGAATCAATTTTCTAAGAGAGGTGATAATGCCTCTTTTGAAACGGATAAAGAAGAGTTGTTGCAATGGAAAAATGACCATCACGAATTGTGTTACCATTCCTTAACACAGTCTATACGAAGTGATGCTGAAGCATTCGATGAGTTTTATAACTTTATTCCGCCATTAGAACCTATAAATGTTTGGATTGACCACGGTTTTCAACCTTACAATTTTAGTATGTTTGAAAAAAATTCTATTTCTAAAGAACGCTATGAAGCTACTCTTTTGGATAAAAATATTACTGTGCTTTGCAATTATATTGATGCTGCAACGGCTACCAAAGGTATTTTGAATCAGTTGAATCCGAATGATTTTAATCTTGAAACGTACTACAAGTCAATTGCCGATTTGCCTTTTTTGAAGCGGCTGGTTTTGCTAATTAAAAACATCATTTTTCATTATGACAATGATGAGTTTAGGGTTAGGAATTATATTGAAACATTGACGCATGCTAAACGAATTTTTAAGAAGGGAAAAATTTTAGAAATTTTTAGTTTGTTTAAAAATGCAATTCCGGTAACGGTGCTGCTTTTAAAAGTTTTTTTTAATTGGAATAAAGCCAAAAAGCAAACCTATAAAGTAGCCCAATATTCACCTTTATTTTTTAAACATACCATCGACAAAAACGAGTTTTATATCTTTCAAGCTATAGAAATGGTTGATTTTACGAAAGCTTTGTGTAAAGAAAATATTGATGCGTTGGTTGCTGATTCCGGATTGTTTGTTGCGCATACTTATTTTTCGGTTAACATGAATCATTACAAAGGAAAATTAATCAATTCTGATAATTCGTTGAATGAAAATGTGGTTAGTAATTTTAAGTATTTAGCTCAAAAAGTAGCTGAGAAATCCCTTTGGAATCCCACATTATCTGAATTGTTAGATTATTATAAAAAATTTCAAGAAACAGTATTTGACATTGATGCAAAAGGTACTATTTTTATAAAAAACAACACCAATATTCCTTCAAGAAGTATAACATGATACAATCCTTTTTTACAAAAGAGCAAAATTGGCTTGATGCATGGGACAATTATCTTCAGTCCACCGAAAGAGGATTGTACAATCAGTTGTCTTTTTGGATAAAATCGTATGCTGTTTATGGCTTTGATCACGATTTTTACATCATTACTGATACTGATAAAATAATTGGAGGATGCGGCATGGTCATCGCTAAATTTTCGATTTTTAAATTTTTAATCGTTCCGTGTGGTCCCGTTTTAGATAAAAATCAAGAACATTTAATGGATTCGGTTTTAAATGATTTGAAAGAATATGCGGTTCAAAAGAACTGTTGTTATTTTCAAATTAATTTACCACTACTTAAAGAAGGTATTGGTTTTCATGATTATACTTTAGATAATATTCCATCAAAAAGCATTTTTTATAACGGATTAGAAGGGACAAAATTCAAGTATGTACTTCCACTTTTCGGAATGCGGTTGGTTGATTTGTATGAAAAAACGTTTGATGAGGTTGTTCAAGGATTTGGTTCCAATCATAAGAGAAATTTAAAAAAAGCAAGTTCCTTTGATTTTCAATTTCAGCAGGTAACAACTAAAGAAGCCATTGCTGAAGCGTATGATTGTTTTGTTCAAAATGCTCAAAACAAAGGGTATCCGTTGCGTTCTTACGATTCTATGAAAGACACTTTGCAAAATTATGTAGCTGGCAATCAGGCTTTAATTGCTGCTTGTATTTATCAAAATAAAGTTGTGGGCGCAATTTATGTAATGATTTGTGGACAACGCCTGATTTATATTAATGGCGGCGTTTTAAAAGCCTATCAAAACTTGCCAATATCGGTTTATATGCACAGCCAATTGATTGACTATTCTATTGAAAAGGGATACAAAAGTTATGATGTTTCTGTTGGTGGAAGTGAAGGAGTTGTTCGATTTAAAGAAGGCTTTGGCAGCCAATTATTCACCTTTGAAAACTCAAGGTATTGGATTTTGAAACCCTTTTACTTTAAAATTTATACTTTTTTAGAGCAATGGCTTAAACCTTATAAGCAAACCATAGCTAAAGTATTATTTAATTTAAAAAAAGGTTTTAAATAGCCGAAAATTAATATTATAAGTTAAATTTGTTTTTTTTAAAATTTACATGAAGACTAAACAGGAAATAATTGATACTAACGTAAAGCAGAAAGAGTTTTACAATACCAAGAAAAAAAACTTTGCCACTAAGATTTGGTCTTTTTTAAGAGAGAAAATATTAAAGAATATATCGAAAAGCTTAGGTATTCTTGAAAAAACTTATGCTACTCACAAAGTATGGTTTGGTGATTTGTCTAACAAAAAGGTTTTGGATTTAGGATGTTTTTCTGGGAATAACTTAACCCTTCACTTGGCAGAAAATTCTAAGCACTATTTTGGAATTGACTTGAGCGATGTTGCTATTGCTAAATTGAGTGAGAAAATTGCTCCTTTTCCGAATGCAAAAGCGCTAGCTGTAGATTTTCTTTCGGATGATTTTGCCGAAAAAGATTTTGACATTATTTATGCTTATGGTGTTTTGCATCATTTTCCAAATGTAGATTTGTTGATTTCCAAATTGAACGAAAAGTTAGCTTCTGGTGGTGTTGTAATTAGTTACGATCCTTTAGAAACTAGTTTGCCAATAAAGTTTATTCGAATGCTTTACAGACCGTTTCAGACCGATGCTGCTTGGGAATGGCCTTTTACTAAAAAAACAGTTTATAAATTTACAAATGCTTTTGATGTAGTTGAAAAACGTGCTATGTTGGGTAAAACGAAATGGGCATTTTTGTTGTCGTTTGTACCCATGTCTGAAGATAAAAAAATAGCATTGGGAAAAAAATGGCATCAAGAAGATTGGGAACAATCGGCGACCTCATTCTCAAAATTGTTTTCGTGCATGCACTTAACTATGTTAATGAAAAAAAAATAGCCTCATGAAAATTGAAAATAAAGAATTTTGGGAAATTGGAAACGTAATTGAGGTTCAAGATAGAACCAAGGCTGCAACCAATTTTGAGCTGTTTATGTTTGAAAAAGCAAAAGAATTGTATGCTTCAACAGGAACTATAAATACCATTAAAATTTTTGGTTGCGGCACTGGTAGAGAAGTAGAGCAAATTGCTAATTTCTACAAACCAAGTCACATCATTGCTTCGGATATTTCTGAAAATATGATTGAAAAATGCAAAGAAAATTTGAAAGATTGGAATATCGATAGTAGTACAGAAGCTATCGTTATTGATGCAAAAGACTATAATAAGGTTGAAAATAAATTTGATTTAGTAACTATTTTAAACAGTATGCTAACTTATGTTTCTGAAAAGAGCGCTAGGGTTCAAATTTTTAAAAATGCTTATCAAATAGCTAAGCCTAATGGTGTTTTGATAGGTACCGTTCACAATCAAGAAGGTTCGTTCTTGAAAACTTCTTATTTTAAAGTTAGAAATTTGCTTTCTTTTTATTACGGAGATAAAGTTGGTAATAGAGTTACTGGTTATAACGGTTTTAAAGTTCAAGGTTATTATTACGATAAAAAAGTGCTTTTACAGGATATTCAATCGGCAGGATTTAAGTCGATTGAAATTTATTCTTTGGAGGAGTACTATGCGTTGTCAAATCAGGTTTATGATAGAAAAAAAGGGTATAATAATTTGATTTTTATAGCTCAAAAATAATTAGGTAGTACCCATGAAAATCATTTTAATCATACCTGATGGAGTAGTAGTAAGGAATTATTTGTATTCAGATTTTGTAAACGAATTGACCCAAAGAGGATTTGAAATTTATGTTTTTCATCAAATTCCGAATGCTGCAATTGCCGAAATTAAGTTGGTTACTCAAAGTATTAAAGAATTTAATTTTATACCTTACTTTACGGAGCCTTCTTCGGCTAGAATTATTAGAGAGGTATTGGTTTACGCCAGATTGTTGATAAACAAAAGAAAACTAAAAAATGAAACTATTTTGTACTTTTGGAGTAGAAATCAAAAAGGGTTCAAGCGTAAGTTTCTTTTAAATTTATCGGAGTTTTTAGGTTATTTTGTTTCTAAATCCTACCAATCGATTCTTTTTCTTGAGAAGAAATATGATAATTTGATGCTCAAAACTACTGTAGCAAAAGAATTATCAAAAGAAATAGACCGCATTCAACCCGATCTTGTTTTGAATTTGCACCAGCGTTCCATGACAAGTGCGCCAATAATAAATTATTCTAAAAGTAAAGGAATCAAGACAGCAACTGTTATTTATTCGTGGGATAATGTGCCTAAAGCAAGATTGATTTCAAGTTATGACAGCTATTATGTTTGGTCGGAACTTATGAAAAACGAACTTGATTTGTTGTATCCAGAAATCAATAGAAGTCAGATAAAAGTTGTTGGAACGCCACAGTTTGAGTTTTATTTTGACAAAAAATTACACCAAACGAAAGCTGAATTCTTTGAAAAATACAATTTGGATGTGAACAAAAAGACCATTTGTTTTTCGTCTAACGATACTTCTTCGCCTTATGATCCAAATTATTTAGAAGATTTATGTGAAGCAATTAGTAAAGTTGACGCAGCTGTTCGTCCTCAAATACTTTTCCGAATCAATCCTTTTGATAAATCAGGAAGGTTTACTAGTATTTTGGAACAATATAAAAATTTGATTTTTGTAGTGAATCCCGATTGGCGCACCGAGACTGAAGGCGATGCTAATTTTATAAATATTTTTCCAAGTTATAATGATATATCTTTGTTGGTAAATACGGTTTTACACTCTGATGTTGTTGTGAATTTGGGAAGTACTATGGCGCATGATTTTGCAGTATTGAACAAGCCTTGTCTTTATTTTAATTATGATCCAGAAGTAAATTCTAAGTTGCCAGTACGAGATGTTTACCAGTTTCAGCATTTTAGAAGTATGAATAGCCTAGAAGCTGTTGGTTGGATCAATACTAAATTGGAAATAGCAGCTAAGATTTTAAATGCACTAGCAGCGCCAAACCAAACAGGAAAAGACAGAACTAAATGGATGGAACTCATAGTAAACCATCCATTGAATGAAAACAGTAAGAATTTGGCAAACGAATTAGAGAAAACATGCACGTCTGTATAATTACACATGAATATCCAAAACCTGGTTTTGTTCACGGAGGTATTGGAAGTTTTGTTAAAACCTTAGCTCCAAAGCTCGTTCAAAATGGCGTTAAAGTTACTGTTGTGGGTTTGAATTATGAAAATGAGTATGAATATGTTGAAGATAGAGGCGTAAAAATATACCGTTTAAATTACAAAAACATCAAAAGATTAGGATGGTATTTCGGTGCAAAAGCAATCAGCAATAAAATTGCTGAAATCCATAAAATTGATCCAATAGATATAGTTGAAGCGAGTGAATTAGGTTTGTTTTGTATTGATAAAATTAAAAATATCAAATATGTAATTAGGCTTCATGGCGGACATCATTTTTTTGCTGAATCTGAAAACAGAACAATAAATTTTTGGAAAGGTTTTCAAGAGAAGCGATCTTTTAAGAAAGCTGATGCTTTTATTCCGGTTTCTAATTACGTAAAAACACACACCAATAAGTTTTTAAGTTTCAATAACAAACCAGTTGAATTAATTAATTATCCCATAGATATTGATTTCTTTTCTCCAAAAAATACTGCTGTGAAAAAGCATAGTATTGTTTTTGTAGGTAGTGTTTGTGAGAAAAAAGGCGTCCGACAACTAATTCAATCTTTTCCTTATATTAAAAAACAATTTCCAGATGCTACTTTAGAAATTTATGGAAGAGAATGGTTTTACCCAGACGGAACATCCTATACAACAATGCTTCTAGAAAAAGAAATCCCTAAAATAGAAGCTGTTGCTAAAGATATTCATTTTCACGGATTGGTTGATTATGATAAAATTCCAGAAAAGTATGCGCAAGCTGATGTTTGTGTTTTTCCTTCACACATGGAAACGCAAGGATTGGTAGCTCCAGAAGCTATGGCTATGAAAAAAGTTGTGGTTTTTACAACAAAAGGACCCGGACCAGAAACTATTACAGCATACGAAACTGGTTTGCTTTGTGACCCGTTTAATCCTGAAGATATTGCGGAAAAAATCAATTGGGTTTTTTCTAATGAAGCTAAGGCAATCGCAATTGAAAATAATGCTAGAACTTATGTTTTAGGAAAATTTTCTGCAGATGCCATAACAAAGAAGAATATCGATTTTTTTGAATCGTTGATTAAAAATTAATTAATTGAATTTTTATAATGAAACTATTAGTCATTTCTTCAGCTCCATTTATTAAAAAGGCAGATGGGTTTTACGCCTACAGTCCTTATATAAAAGAGATGGAGGTTTGGCAACGCAATATTGATAAAATTCAATTTTGCTGTCCCATTTTAGAAACTAAAGGCGATCTATTAAATTCAAAAATTTCTTTTGAAATTGAAAAAACAATCCAATTAAAAGCGTTTGATTTTACTACTTTTTTTAATTCAATAAAATCCTTTCCTGCAATAGTTATTAATATTTTTATTCTTTTTAAGGCAATTCAAAAAGCAGATGCACTTCATTTAAGATGTCCTGGGAATATTGGTTTGTTGGCTAGTTTTGTTCAAATACTTTTTCCTTCCAAAAAAAAATCGGCTAAATATGCAGGGAATTGGGATTCCAAAGCCAAGCAACCTTTGAGTTATAAAATTCAAAAATGGATACTAAGCTCTACTTTTCTGACCAAAAATATGCAAGTCTTAGTATATGGCGAATGGGAAAATCAATCTAAAAATATCAAACCATTTTTTACAGCCACTTATGCTCAATCAGAACTTATTGAAATTGAACCAAGAAAATTGAATGGTACAATTAAAATGATTTTTGTTGGGACATTATCAAAAGGTAAGCAACCGCTTTATGCCATTAAAGTTGTTGAAGCACTTAGAATGCTAAATTTTGATGTAGAATTGTCTGTTTATGGCGATGGGAATGAGCGGTTTGCAATTGAAGAATATGTGCGCGTTAATCATTTAAGTTCTTTTGTTTTTCTAAAAGGAAATACAGATAGAGCATCAATGAAGGAGATTTATCAAGAAAGTCATTTTCTAATTTTACCTTCCAAAAGCGAGGGTTGGCCAAAAGTAGTAGCCGAAGCAATGTTTTGGGGCTGTTTACCAATTGCAACATCTGTTTCTTGTGTACCCAATATGTTGGATTTTGGTGGAAGAGGAATTCTATTAACTGAAAATTTGCAGAACGATGCCACTTCAATAAGCGATTTACTTTTAAATGAAGAAGCATATATTAAAAAGACAAAAGAGGGTATGAGTTGGTCGCGACTGTATACCATTGATAAATTTGAACAAGAAATAAAGACTATATTAAACTCATGAGAATTATTCAAATTATAGACTCGCTAGATATTGGTGGCGCCGAAAAAATGGCAGTTAGTTTTGCAAATTCTCTGGCGTCAAGAATGGAGTTTTCAGGATTGGTTGTAACCCGAAAAGAAGGAAATTTAAAATCTACTGTAAGTGATGATGTCAATTATTTTTTTCTAAAAAGGAAGCATAGATTTGACTTTATAGCTGTTTTAAGATTAAGAAAATACTGCAAGAAAAATGATATAAGAACCATACAAGCGCATTCAAGTTCTTTTTTTATAGCCTGCATGGTTAAGATGATTTATCCTAAAATCCAAATTTTGTG
>JAIEMH010000358.1 GCA_019752245.1 Flavobacteriaceae bacterium | reverse complement strand
GAATGTTTGTTGATAGCAATATTACCGAATTGGTACACTATGAATTAGAAGAAGATTTTTCTATTGAAACAGCTGTCGAATTCGGAAGAATTTATAATAAAGACGGTAAATGGAAATTTGAAGCCATTGGAATGGGACAAAAAGGTGGATTAGAAGATTTTTTAAATAAATACAACTAATTAAATATAAAAATGGCAATAAATCTTCAAAAAGGTCAAAGAATAAACCTTGAAAAAAGCAATGGTAGTAAACTACAAAACATTTGTGTTGGTATAAACTGGGGTGCAATCGAGAAAAAAGGTTGGTTTGGTGGTACATCAAAAGAAGCAGTTGATTTAGATGCGTCTTGTGCTTTATATGACGACAATAAAAATTTATTAGAAATAATCTATTTTGGAAAACTTCGTTCAAATGATGGCTCAATAGCACACAGTGGCGATGATTTAACAGGTGATATGGGTGGTGATGATGGATTGGATAATGAAATTATTACAGTTGATTTTGCGAGATTAAATCCCTCTTGCAGTTATGTAGCTTTTGTATTAAACAGTTTTCAAGGTCACGATTTTGGAACTATTCCATTTGCTTCAATTCGAATTTATGAAGGAACTCCAACAAGAGTAAACGAGGTTTTCGCAACATTTGATATTGCAAACGGTTCTGCTTTTGCTGGTCACGTTTCTATGGTAATGGGTGTTTTTTACAAGAAAAATAGCGAATGGAAATTTAATGCTGTTGGAGAACCTACAAAAGATAGAAAACTAGAACAAACAGTAAGTACTGTAACAAATCAATATTTATAAAATGAGAAGACTTCCTGTATATTTATTACTAGACACTTCTGGCTCAATGTCGGGAGAACCTATCGAAGCAGTTAAAAATGGCGTTCAAATAATGATTAGTTCATTACGTCAAAATCCACAAGCTATTGAAACAGCTTTTTTAAGTGTGATAACTTTTGATAGTACTGCTCAACAAATTATTCCGTTGACTGATTTAGCCTCTTTTCAAATGATTGATATCAAAGCAACAGGAGTAACTTCTCTTGGAGAGGCTTTAAAATTAGTTGCCCATAAAATTGATACTGAAGTTCAAAAAACAACAACAGAGCAAAAAGGAGATTGGAAACCTTTGGTTTTTATTATGACTGATGGTATACCTACCGATGATTGGCAAAGTGGTTTGAATGAATTCAAAAAATCTAAAGTTGCTTTTACAGTTGCTTGCGCGGCAGGTAGTGGAGCTGATACTAATATTTTGAAGCAAATTACAGATAATGTAGTTAGTTTAGATACTGCCGATAGTTCAAGTATTGGTAAATTTTTTCAATGGGTAACTGCTTCTATTGGTGTGAGTTCTACAAAAGTTGAAGATTCCGGGAAAGAAGTTACAGGATTAAATGAATTACCACCACCACCATCTGAATTAAATATTGTTGTTTAAAATCTAAAAGTATGGGAAAGTTTGGGTTTTCATTTTCGTTAAATAGACTTTTAGGAATTACGGCTGCTAAACAAGGTTTTGCCAGACAAACAGGAATTCCAACTACCAAAGGAGGAGTAGAACGAAAATTAGGCAATTTCATTATTAAATCATTGTTCGGAAAAAAATAATATGAGAAGACTACCGGTTTATTTTTTATTAGATACATCAGGCTCGATGCGTGGCGAACCTATTCAAGCATTAAACAATGCTTTAAGCGGTATGATTAACACATTGCGCTCTGACGCCCAGGCTTTAGACTCTCTTTGGATAAGTATTATAACTTATGACAGAGAAGTAAAAGAAATTGCACCATTAACTGAATTGGTTAGTTTTCAACTTCCAGAAATAACTTGTCCACAAAGTGGCCCTACTAATACAGGAGCTGGATTAGAATATATAATACAACAAGTAAAAAAAGATGTAATAAAAGGTTCACCTACTCAAAAAGGAGATTGGAAACCCTTACTTTTTGTGTTTACTGATGGTAAACCATCAGATTTGCAATTATATAGAGAAAAAATAATTGAGATTAAGAATTTAAACTTTGGTGCAGTTGTTGGTTGTGCAGCTGGTATAAAAGCAGATGACATTATTCTTAAAGAATTAACAGATAACGTAGTTCATCTAGATTCTGCAGATAGTTCAACACTTAAACAATTCTTCAAATGGGTTTCAGAAACTATCGAACAAGGCAACAAAAGCCAAGGAACTGGAGAAAGTATAACATTACCACCACCACCAAGTGAAATAACAGTAGTGATATGATAAAAATAATTCCAATTTTAATAAATATTCTAATTGTTGGATTGTTTTTATATTCAAAATTATTACCATACAAAGATAAATTGAACCCGAAATTCAAAAAGATTTTTGAATTTTTCAATAGTCTCTTTTCTCCAATTTTTAATTTTTTGAAAAATATTATCAAACCTTTTCAGGTTGGTTTGGGATTGTCCGTTGATATGTCTCAAATTGTGCTTTTAATTATCTTTTTAATGCTTTTAAATTTCTTTTAATATGAGAAGATTACCAATATATTTCTTAATAGACATTTCAGAATCCATGGTTGGCGAGCCCATTCAACAAGTTGAAGAAGGATTAGCAACAATTATCCAAGCATTAAAAACCGATCCACATGCTCTCGAAACTGTTTTCGTGTCTATAATTGTATTTGCTGGGCAACCAAAAACATTAGTGCCATTACAAGAAATAGTTAGTTTCTATCCTCCAAAATTTCCTATTGGTAGCGGAACTTCATTAAGCAAAGGGTTAGGACATTTGATGCACGAATTAAGAACTAATATTGTCAAAACCACTTATGAAATAAAAGGAGATTGGAAACCAATTGTATTTCTATTTACCGATGGTGTACCAACAGATGATAGCAAAGTAGCTATCAATGAATGGAAGCAAAATTGGCAAAGAACAGCAAATTTAATTGCAGTTTCCTTCGGTAATAACACTGATGCTCATTTGCTTGGAGAATTAACAGATACAGTATTGGAATTCAAAAATACTAATGTGCAATCTTATAAAGAATTTTTCAAATGGGTTACAGATTCTATTAAAACAAGTAGTATAAGCGTTGAAAGTAATTCAACTGGATTTGAATTAGCAAAATTAGACGGAATAACTATTGAAAAAATTGACTTAACAAAATCAGAATCGAATCGCCAATTTGTGGATGATAATTTTGTAGTGCTAAATGGTAAATGTCAAAATACTAAAAGACCTTACTTAATGAAATACCGTAAAACAATTGCACCATCAAGTTTTGCAGGTATTGAATTAGGTACTAAAAGCTACAGATTAGTTGGAGCTTATCAAGTTGATAATTCTTACTTTGAATTGGCGGATAACACCACATTTAACAATAAGGTAAACACAGACGAATTAATTGGTGGTCCAACTTGTCCGTGTTGTGGTAATCAAATAGCTTTTGCTGTATGTAGTTGTGGTAAAATTCATTGTATTGGTGATGAAGAATTGAGTACTTGCCCTTGGTGTGGCAATAAAGGAACTTACGGAAGTGGCGAAGGCGGATTTGATGTAAATAGAACACAAGGATAATTTATGGAAGATGCAAAAAAATACATTCAAGCCTTTCTATCGCAAAATAAAATAGAAATTACACCAAGTAAATTGTCTCTTTTTGATGATTTTATAGCTAATGAAGAAAATATAAATTCAGTAAAAATAATTCAAGAAAATCAAAAGATGATTATGGCAAATTGGAAATTAAAAACTCGAATTGACGATATTCTTTTACAACTAGTTTCATTACCAAATGGAACCGTTAATAAAAAGTATGAAACAAAACTTGATTTTATTAAGTTAGGATGGAATGATGTTATTTATTCTGAAGTCAAAGATTTAGAAAATTCAGGACTTGAATTTAATAATGAAGAAGAATTAATTTTTGGTACTCCAGTTATAAGTGGTGACTTAAAAATAAAATTATTGTTTAGAATTGAAGGAGAATTAGAAGATTCTATATTAAATGAAAAAATAATAACAATTATTATTAATCCTGACCCTAAATCTTTGTGGAAAGACATTGAAAGTGATAAAAATGATTCATATTGGAAAGAGGATAATGTTGCTATTGCTAGTGATTTTTTAAATAAAAAAATAGTTATAGCTTCTAAACGCGGCCGGAGTCACGCTAATGCAGGTTCTTTTAGAGATGATGATTTTGCATTCAAGAATATCAACGATACAGGTTGGAGTGTAATCTGTGTTGCCGATGGTGCAGGCGGTTATCCTTTAACTAGACAAGGTTCTAAATTAGCTTGTGATTCAATTATTAAATATTTTGAAGAGAGCTTTAATGAGGAATATTTAAAAGAATTTGATGAAACTTTATTAAATCATTATAATAAAACAGATGAAGATTCTTCAAAAAAAATAAGTCATTTTGTTTATAATAATTTATCAAAAGCAGCACATTTTGCTCACAAGCAAATTGAGGAATTTGCTGTAAAAAGCGAAAAACAACTAAAAGATTTTCATTCTACTTTAATTTTTGCTTTAGTCAAAAAATATGATTTTGGCTATGCAATATTAACTTTTGGTGTTGGAGATTGTCCAATTGGATTATTAAACAAAGATTTAACCGAAATTAAATTAATGAACTGGTTAGATGTTGGAGAATTTGGCGGAGGAACTCGTTTTATTACGATGTCAGAAATATTCCAAAGCGACAAATTTTCAACACGTTTTGGTTTTAAATTAGTGGAGGATTTCTCTTATTTAATGTTAATGACGGACGGTATTTACGACCCGAAATTTGTAGTAGAAGCCAATTTAGAAAAAATAGAAAAGTGGAATGAATTCCTTGAAGATTTAAAAGGAAAAAACGAAGATAATTGTAAAGTAGATTTCAATAAAGAGAATTCAGAAATTGCAAATCAGCTTTCAACTTGGATGGACTTTTGGAATCCAGGAAATCACGATGACAGAACGCTTGCAATAATCTATTAGACTATGAGTACAATAACAGTAAAATCAATTAACAATAACTCAAAAACATATCAGTTTGTAGATAATGGCGAACCGATGCGTGGAGGTGTTAAAGATGTTTTTTTTAGTCCAGATAAAAAGTATGTTGTTGCCATATTTAGAGATAAATTAGACTTTAATCAAAAAGAAAGACTACAAAAAATCACAAATGATTATTTGCCTCGAATTCAAAATAACGATGCTGGAGATTATTATTTGAATGAAGTATATAGATGGCCAACAGATGTTATAGAACACAATGGATTAACAGGCATAATTGTTCCCATCTATAATTCTAAATTTTTCTTTAAAAAAGGAAACGAATTAGGTGATTTGATTCAGGGTAAAGAAAAACACGGAATGTGGTTTGCAGGTGCTAAATTTAGAAATCCGCTATTTCCTTTAAGATTAGCAAAGTCAGAGTTAGGAGATTGGTTAAGTTATTTTCAAATTGGGGTAAATCTTACTCGTGGTGTAAAGAAAATGCACGCTATGGGTTTGGCACATTCGGATTTATCTCATAATAATGTACTTGTAGATCCAGTAGATAAATCCGCTTGTATGATTGATTTGGATGGATTAGTAGTTCCTAATTTATTTCCTGCTGAAGTTATTGGAACACCTGGTTTTATAGCTCCGGAAGTTCTCTCTACAAAGCATTTAAATAAAACAGATCCAAATAGAAAATTACCAAACAGATTAACGGATTTACACGCATTACCGATACTTATCTATATGCTTTTATTACATAGGCATCCATTAAAAGGAGGGAAAGTTCACGATTTAGACACTGAAAAAGATGATCTGTTGTCTATGGGTGAAAAAGCAATATTTATTGAACATCCTACAGATGCGTCCAATCGACCTAAATTAAATCAGGTTTCTAAATGGGATTTACCTTGGGCAGATATTTCAAAACTTCCATATTCTATTACTGGCCCATATTTAAAGGAATTATTCAATGACGCATTTATTAAAGGACTACATAATCCAATGCAAAGACCAACAGCAGATCAATGGGAATCTGCATTATTAAAAACAACCGACTTAATGCAAAAATGCCACAATGTTTCTTGTGAACAAAAATGGTATGTTTTTGATAATACAAATACGCCAAAGTGCCCATTTTGCGATACTGCTCACAAAGGTACTTTGCCAATTTTAGATTTGTACTATCAATTTAAGGAATCCGTATGGAAACCTGAAAATCATAGATTAATGGTTTATGATAATCAATATTTGTTTCAATGGCACGTTAATCGAAATGTTACCAGAAACGAAAAAACAACCGCAGAACAGAAAGTTCCAGTAGGTTATTTCACATTTCATAATAATAAATGGGTTTTCGTAAATCAAAAATTAACATCGATGAAAGATGTAACTGAAGATAAAGAAATTCCAATCGGATCAATGGTAGAATTAACGGACGGTAAAAAACTTCTATTATCAAAAGAAGATGGCGGACGAGTAGTAGTAATAACAATGGCAAACAAATAAAATAAAAATTAACTTTTAAATTAAACAAATGGACAAGCACCCAATTTTTTCAGAGCATCCTTGGCTAATAGTCACTTTTGCAGTAGCAGTAGTAATAATGTTAATACTTGATTTAGGGGTATTTAATAAAAAAAGTCATTCGGTCACCAATAAAGAAGCTGTAATTTGGTCTTGTGTTTGGATTTCTTTAGCAATGATATTCAGTAGTTTAGTGTATAGTTTTGCAGGTGCTGCTAAATTTTATGAGTTCCAATCAGCATATTGGATAGAGAAAGCCCTTTCTGTAGATAATTTATTTGTATTTATTTTAGTATTTAAATTCTTTGATGTAGCTAATGAAAACAAACACAAAGTATTGTTTTGGGGTATTGTCGGAGCATTAGTTTTAAGAGCAATTTTTATTTTTTCTGGAGCGTATTTAATTGAATTGACTTATTTAAACAAACTATTAGGTCTTACAGGAATTCAAGGCTTCAAATATGATATAAATATTATAATGACTCTTTTCGGGTTATTTTTAGTTTATGCAGGTATTAAATCCTGGTCAGCTGGTGATGAAGACGATGATGAAGATTATAATAATACTAGAGGAGCTAAACTAATTAGAAGATTCTTTAGCGTAAGTGATAAATATGTAGGGGATAAATTCTTTACTATTGAAAATGGAAAAAAATTAGCAACTCCTTTATTAGTAGTTGTAGCAGTAATTGAGTTTACAGATTTACTTTTTGCTGTAGATTCGATACCTGCAATTTTTGCAATATCTAATGATCCTTTTATACTTTACACATCAAATATCTTTGCGATTCTTGGTTTGAGAGCATTGTTTTTTCTTTTAGATAATTTTATTCATTTGTTCAGTAAACTAACTTATGGTTTAGCGTTCATACTTTCATTTATTGGAATTAAAATGATAATTTCACCTTTCTATCATATAGATTCAGTTTACTCATTAATGGTCATTGGTAGTATTCTAGTTTTATCTGTGATTGCGTCTATTATGTTTCCAAATAAAGAAGAGGAAGAATCAGCAAAATAAATCTTAGTATTCAAGGATAAAATTAAAATTAGCCTTTATAATGTTCGGAAATGGAAAAAATAAAATTCCCAGCTATAAAAAGACTTCATATGAAATGCTCCGCAAACGTCTCCTGACTTTGCGGAATTTTTATAATATATAATTAAACAGGGATACTCCACTAACAGATTCTGACATTTTAACACAAAAAACCCGCGCATCGAAATCTCCTAACTACGTAGCAAAGCATTGCACATAATAAAAAGCATATAATTTCAAAAAACTATCCACTAAAGGACACATCCATCAAACCAAAACATCCAAAACACGCAATCCAAAACTCTTAGAATCATGAAGTGGGTAAACCACACCATTCAACTCCTGCACATAACTATAAAACAATACAGGCAAACGAAAACCACCAGCATTAGGCAACACATTTGGCATTAAAGTAAACGAGTCTACAACCGCACCTTTTGCCAATAACACAGCACCACTCTTGCTTAATGTGGCTGTTTTGGTATCCAAATTCAAATGCGCCACACCAAAAAAAAGTTCCAAATGAGTAGCACCCACAGGAAATCTAAACTCCTTGAAGGAAAAAGAAGGCAAGGTAAGTTCTAGAGTTGTACTTGAAAAAACCAACGGTAAATCAGGAAAAGACATAGCAGTAAAAGCAAAAGAAGTAAGCAAGTGCTGTCCTGCGGCCGTTTGCAAACCCAAATTCACAGTGCGCTTACCTCGCTCCGAAATCAAATCACAAGCTTTAATCGCTATAAACAGCTGCATCAATCTTGAATGTAAAGTAACATCTTTTCTGTTGGCAAAATGAAACAGCAAAACAGCACTAAAAGCCTTCTTCACTTGCGAACAATGACCAAACTCCGTATTATTTTCCCTTACCCGAACCATCGTAGCACTGTTTTTAATAGCAGCAGCATTAAATCCACCACCAGCCTTTCGAGCAGTAGGCTTTCCTTTTCTAAAATAAAAATTAACACCATCAATAGTGCCACGCAACCTGATCAATCCTTCTTGCTTTGCCATACCTTACTCCTTTTAATCCTAGTTAAATGTATACAAAAGTCATATTTATAACATATATATGCCGTATATATATCGTGTTTATATCGTATATATGTCGTGTTTATAACGTAGTATACTTTAAAATAGTATAGACTTTAAATAATTTAACAAAATACATACAGCACAAATCAAACACAATAAGCAGTATCTAATGCAAAAACACCTTCCTCTAAAAATAATAAGGAAAGACTTCTTCCTAAGAATCAAGGTTGTACGTGGAGCTATTAAAAACAAGCTACCACAATAAAATACTTCAAGTTTTTATACGCACAAAATTCTAATCTAAATTTACAATTTTTTGGCGATTTCAATTGTCCGAAGTCGAATACCGTGTTTAATACATTTAAGAAAATGGGATTGCAGAAGTAGTAGAATAAAAGTAAAGCATAATAAAGACAGTAGAAAGGGCACAAATAAAAATAAAAAACCCCCAATCATTCGTTTAGAAGGGATTGGAGATGAAAAAGTGACCTCGGCAGGGTTCGAACCTGCAACCATCAGAGCCGAAATCTGATATTCTATCCAGTTGAACTACGAAGCCTTTTTGAGGTACGAGTTACGAAGTGTGAAATACGAAATTTTTCTCCTCGTAAATCCGACTTCGTATCTCGTACTTTTTTAAACTAATAACTTTTTAACGATAGCTGAAATGGTTTTTCCTTCTGCTTGTCCGCCAATTTGTGTAGATGCTAAGCCCATCACTTTTCCCATTGATGCGATTCCTGAAGCGCCAGTTTCGGCAATAATTTTAGAAATAATTGCTTCTACTTCTTCTTCTGATAATTGTGCTGGAAGAAATTTTTCGATTACTGTTATTTGAGCCAATTCTGGTTCGGCTAAGTCTGGACGATTTTGTGCTGTAAATATACCTGCGCTGTCTTTACGCATTTTTACAAGTTTTTGAAGGATTTTAATTTCCTCTGCTTCTGAAATTTCTTCTTTAGATCCAGATGAAGTTTGTGCTAAAAGCAGTTCTGACTTGATGGCTCTTAGTGCTTCTAAGGCTACTGTATCTTTTGCTCTCATGGCTGTTTTCATTTCGTCCATGATTTGTGTTGATAAACTCATATTTTATGTTTTATATGTTAGAATTATTAGATTTTGTTTTATTCCTTAACTTTGTTCAAATGGTCTGCTCTCTAGTCCTGATTACTTCACATATTTTTTATTTTCATTGGAGTTCAGTGAACTTCGTTTGCAATGAAAAACCTTTGCATTTTTTCTATAAAAACGGAAAGTTTGTAATGGAAAGCAGAAAAAAGGTTAAGTAAAGTTCCCAAACCATTCGCTCCAAAACTTAGTAATAAAACCTTTGCAAAGGTAAAAAAAATAACCCGAAAATTACGTTGAACTTTCGGGTTAGATTTAGTTATTGTTTTGTAATTAATCTACATTGTCATGCAAGAAAGAATTGTTTGAACGCAACTGAACGTCGTCGTTACTATCTGTTCCTAGAGACATTCTTGAGTTGTGATTGTAGTTTTGATTTTCGGTTAAATCTACTCCTAATCTTTTGTATGCTGGTTCTTTTTCTAGCTCTTCAACTCTTGATGGGTTGTTGTGAAACTTGTAGTTGAACTCTTTTAATTTACGTCTTCTTTCGTCTGCACGCAATTTTAAAGTTTCTTCAATTGTCATGTCCATTGGAGAAAGCTCTTCTGAATGGGTTGCGTATGTTGGCTTTGATGGCTCAGCAACTTTCATTGTGAAATTTAAAGACTCTTCTATTGGATCTTCTAGTTTTGCAACTGGTTTAGAGCTTATTAAATCATTTTCAATTTCCATATATTCTTCTAAGGAATATTTGATAACACCGTTTTGACTTAACTCTGTAACTGGTACAAATTCTATTGGTTCATTAACTTTGATGTCTTTAGTTTCTGCAGATAAATCGAAAATTATTCTGTCTTGTTCTACTTTAGGTTCTGGTTTAGAAACTGGTAAATCAAACGAGAAAGTAATTTGCTCTTCTTCTCTAGCAACAACTTGTGGTTGAACAACTTTAACCTCATTAACAACTGGAGTTGTAACTGGCGTTGTAAATTGGAAATCGATATCTTTTATAGGAGAAACAATTTCGAAAGTCACATCTAGATTGCGAATGAATTCGTTCATTGCAATTAAGTCGTTGTCAACTTTAGCAACAACTGGCTCAACCGTAACTTCATCTTCAATCAATTCAAATACTATTTTCTCCTCTTTTTTTTCGATTGGCGCATCTGTAACTGATTGGAAAAAATCAACTGGTTTTTGCGTTAAATCGTGAACCAATCTTTGTTCATCTTCTAGTGAGTGAATTATTTTTTTAACTTCTGTATTAATAATTCCGTCTTGTTGTTCTACATTAAAACCTGTAGCAATGATTGTTACTGCAATTGAATCGCCCAAGCTTTCGTCTTCACCAACACCCATAATAATATTGGCATTATGACCCGCTTCGGCTTGAATATGCTCGTTAATTTCGGCAATTTCATCCATAGTAATTTCATTAGTACCTGAAACGATAAGCAACAATACGTTTTTGGCACCTGTTATTTTGTTATCATCTAACAATGGAGAATCTAACGCTGCAACAATAGCTTCTTTGGCTCTGTTATCTCCAGAAGAGTTTGAAGAACCCATAATTGCAGTTCCACTATTAAACAGTACCGTTTTAACATCTCTTAAATCGATATTTTGTGTATAGTGATGTGTAATAACTTCAGCAATTCCGCGAGATGCAGTAGCTAAAACTTCGTCAGCTTTAGAGAAACCTGCTTTAAAACCAAGATTTCCATAAACTTCTCTCAATTTATTGTTGTTGATAACAATTAAAGAATCTACTTGCTTGCGCAATTTTTCTATTCCTAATCTTGCTTGGTCTTGACGAACTTTACCTTCAAACGAGAAGGGTAAAGTCACAATTCCAACAGTAAGAATATCTCTTTCTTTCGCCAATTGAGCAATTACTGGTGCAGCACCTGTTCCAGTTCCACCACCCATTCCTGCGGTGATAAAAACCATTTTGGTATTACTATCAAGCATTTTTTCAATATCTCCAACGCTTTCAATTGCAGATTGTTGACCAACATCAGGATTTGCTCCAGCACCCAAACCTTCTGTTAAGTTTACACCCAACTGAATTTTGTTTGGCACAGGACTGTTTTGCAATGCCTGAGAATCAGTATTACAAACGATGAAATCTACACCTTTGATTCCTTGCTTAAACATGTGGTTGATTGCATTGCTTCCGCCGCCACCAACTCCTATAACTTTAATTACATTTGATTGATTTTTTGGTAAATCAAATGAGATGCTTCCAAATTCTGAGTTGCTCATCATACTATTTTGGTTTTATTTTTAATTCTGTATTCTAAATTCTATTATTATTCATTTTGAATCGTTTAAGATTCCTTCCCATTCAACATTAAATATCTAATATTAAATTACTCTGCATTATCTAAAAAGTCTTTGATTTTATCGACATATTTATCAAAGAATGATTTTCTTATTCTTCCTTCGGTTGTCTCAGGCTCTTTCTCTACTTTATTGACAACTTTTTCTTCTACTACTTCTTCACTAAATACCTCTTGCTTTTCTTCAACAACTTGTCTAACTATAGGTCTTGGCTGCGGAATTGCTTGCGATACTTCTAACTTGTAAGCACTTTGCGTATTGTTTTCAATACTATTCATTACTAGTCCAACCGCTGTTGCAAATAAAGGACTAGAAATATCTTCGCTTGAATTTCCGGCTAAATGCTCGTTTGGATATCCAATTCTAGTATCCATTCCTGTTATGTATTCTACTAATTGTTTGATGTGTTGCAATTGTGCTCCACCACCAGTCAATACAATACCTGCAATTAATTTCTTTCTTGGATCTTCGTGTCCGTATGCTTTAATTTCTGTAAAAACCTGTTCAATAATTTCAACTACACGTGCATGAATAATTTTCGATAAGTTTTTTAACGATATTTCTTTTGGTTCTCTACCTCTTAATCCAGGAATTGAAACTATTTCATTGTCTTTATTTTCACCAGGCCAAGCCGAACCAAATTTTACTTTTAATAATTCTGCTTGTTTTTCTATAATCGAGCAACCTTCTTTGATGTCTTCTGTAATAACATTTCCACCAAATGGAATTACTGCAGTATGACGGATGATTCCATCTTTAAAAATGGCTAGATCTGTTGTTCCACCACCAATATCGATTAATGCAACACCAGCTTCCTTTTCTTCTTGACTCAAAACTGCATCTGCCGAAGCTAATGGTTCTAATGTTAATCCAGACAATTCAATACCTGAACTTTGAATGCATCTTCCAACGTTTCTAATTGACGACGCTTGTCCTACTACAACGTGAAAACTAGCTTCCAATCTTCCGCCATACATACCAATTGGCTCTTTAATTTCCGATTGTCCATCAATTTTAAATTCTTGTGGCAAGACGTGAATAATTTCTTCGCCAGGCAGCATTGCTAATTTATTTACTTGATCAATTAGCAACTGAATATCTTTTCCACTAATTACTTCTTCAGGATTGCTTCTGCTAATGTAATCGGTGTGTTGAATACTGCGAATGTGTTGTCCTGCTATGCCAACAACTACATCGTTAATTTTGTAACCTGAATTTTCTTCGGCTTCTAAAACTGCCTGCTGTATAGACTGAATGGTTTGCGTGATATTATTTACAACGCCTCTTGCAACACCCAAACTTTTAGCTTTTCCAAGTCCTAAAATTTCAAGTTTACCATATTCATTTTTTCTCCCAATCATGGCTACGATTTTCGTAGTTCCAATGTCTAAACCAACCGCAATGTTTTCTCTGTTCTCCATATTGTCAATTAATTTGCCAATTCTATTCTTCGTTTGATATGCTTGTTATTTTGTGCAAACAACTTGCTGCGTAAATCTTAAGTTTATTCTCTTGTATTTGTACAGCGTACTGTCTAAAACTGCTTTTTGAAAAAACGCTTTGTAATTCTTAAATTTTCTTTCCACATTCATCATTTTGCCAAACTCTATTTGATAACTAAAATTTCTGTTGGTCATCATTAAGCTCTCATCCGACAAAATTTCTACTCCAATTATGTTTTTTTTCAAAAACTCATCATCATAAATCATCTTCAAAACTTCAGATAATTTTTTCTCATTTTTAGCATCAATAACACCCGAAATTAAGGGTACTCTTGCTGTATTTACATCCGAAAGCGGCATTCTATTTCCTTCATAATCAATATAAAAAGAACCAAACTCATCAAACGCTCGTGCTATAGGCGTTTTTTGCTTTACCACTGCCTTTAGGACACCATCAACACTTACAAAAACCTCTGATTTTTCAACCATAGGATGTTTGTTGATAGAATTTTCCAATTTGTTCAAATTTAAGTCCTCTTTTGCTATGGTTTTTACATCTGAAATATTTTCTATTAACAATTTATTAACCGATTCTTGTTTAACAAAATTCTTATTATCTCCAACAAAAACGACCTCAGATTTGGTTAATCTTCTATGTGAATTTCTATTTGACGTAAAAGAATACAAGAAAATTACCAATGCAAACATTAGTAGTAATCGAATATTGTACCATTTTAGAAACTTCATATTTTTTTATTTTTATTCTGTCAGGCTAACGCTCAAAATTATTGATTTAGAGCACTTTTAATTTTTGGCACCAACTCACCAATGTCACCAGCTCCAATAGTCACAATTACAGTTGCATCTGAAGCTAAAATTGATGAAATTAAATCTGCTTTAGAAACTAATTTTTTAGTATCATTTGTCATTTTTGACATCAGCCATGAAGTTGTAATTCCTTCCATTGGCAATTCGCGTGCTGGATAAATGTCTAATAAAATTACTTCATCAAATTGTGACAGACTTTTCGCAAAATCATCAGCAAAATCTTTAGTTCTGCTAAATAAATGTGGTTGAAAAATCGCCAAAACTTTTTGATTTGGATACAATTCTCTCACAGCTTGATGCACTGCATTAATTTCTGTTGGATGATGTGCATAATCATCTATATAAACACGATTTTCTGATTTTATTTGATACGAAAATCTTCTTTGAACACCTTTAAAGGATGCTAAAGCTTTAGCAATGGACTCGGTTGGGGTACCATAAGTCTTTGCCATTGCTAAAGCCATTAAAGCATTCATTAAATTGTGATGTCCAGGCAAAGCAAAGGCTATATCTTTTATAGTTTCTGATGGTGTTTGCACATCAAATACGTAACTACTATTTTCAATTCTGATATTGAATGCTTTGAAAGTTGCCTCTTCATTTATTGCAATGGTCAAACCTTCTAAATCCAATCCTTTTGGGACAAACATTTTGGTTTTATCTTGAACTTTTTTTGCAAATTCTCTAAACGATTCTTCGATGGCTTCTTTATCACCATAAATATCTAAATGATCAGCATCCATAGAGGTTACACAAGCAATATTTGGATGCAAATGAAGGAAAGAACGATCAAATTCATCAGCTTCAACAACGGTAACTGTTTTTCCGCTTCCTATTAAATTGGAATGGTAGTTTTCTACAATTCCGCCGAGAAAAGCTGTAACATCGGCACCACTTTCATACAAAATATGTCCAAGAATACTTGATGTGGTAGTTTTTCCGTGCGTACCAGCAACTGCAAAACAGAACGTATCTTTCGTAATTAAACCAAGAACTTCGGCACGTTTTTTAATTACATACTCTCTTTCTATAAAATAATTCCACTCTGAATGCGAAACCGGAACGGCTGGTGTTACAATTACCAACGTATTTTCTACATAAAAATCTGATGGAATTGCGCTTATAGAGTCTTCAAAATGAATCGTCATTCCTCCAGCAACTAATTCGTCGGTGAGCATTGTTGGTGTCTTGTCATAACCCGAAACATTTTTACCAATGTTTTGGAAATAACGAGCCAAAGCACTCATTCCGATGCCTCCAATTCCTATGAAATAGACGTTTTGTATTTGGTTTAGATTCATTTTAAATTTCAATTTGAAAATTCAACTTCAAAATCAACTTCAAAACTCAAATTTTACTTTTGAATTTTTGAATTTGACATCGATATTGCTATTGTATTAGCTTTATTATTTGTTCAACTATATCATTTGTTGCATTTGGTTTGCCTAACTTCTTCATGTTTTGACTCAAATTTTTTTGCAAATTTTCGTCATGAATTAGTTTGTTGAAAACCGATTCGAATTTCTCGTCTAGTTCGCTTTCTTTTATAAGCAATGCTCCATTTTTATCAACAATTGCCTTAGCATTTTTGGTTTGGTGATCTTCAGCAACATTTGGTGATGGAATGAAAATTGTTGGTTTTGCTACCAAACACAATTCAGAAACTGATGATGCTCCTGCACGAGATATTACAAAATCGGCAGCAGCATAAATCAAATCCATTCTATCAATAAACGAAACTACCTGCACATTTTCTAATTCAGAAAAATGCTTATAATCTGACATATACAAATTGCCACATTGCCAAATTATTTGCAAATCATTATTGCGTAAAAAATCTATTTCTTTTGCAATTAATTGATTGATTCTTCTTGCACCTAAACTTCCGCCAATTATTAATACTGTTTTTTTATTTTCATCCAAATTGAAATACGAAAGTGCTTCATTTCGCTTAGAATCGATATCCAAAATATCTTGACGCACAGGATTTCCAGTAAAAACAATTTTCTCTTTCGGGAAAAATTTCTCTAAATTTTCATACGCTACGCAAATTGCATTGGCTTTTTTACTCAACAATTTGTTTGTAATTCCAGGATAAGAATTTTGTTCTTGAATAACGGTTGGAATATTTAACGAGTTTGCCGTTTGCAACAATGGTCCGCTTGCGAATCCGCCAGTTCCAATAACTACATCTGGTTTGAAATTTTTAATTATTTTTCTAGATTTCCATAAACTATTGATTACTTTTAATGGAAACATAGCGTTTTGCAACGTCAATTTTCTTTGTAAACCAGCAATCCAAAGTCCTTCAATTTTGTAACCTGATTGTGGTACTTTTTGCATTTCCATTTTGTCTTGCGCACCTACAAAAAGGATTTCACAATCTGGAAAACGGACTTTTAATTCATTGGCAATAGCAATTGCCGGATAGATATGTCCGCCAGTTCCGCCACCACTTAATATGAATTTGTAATTTCTCATCTTTTATTTTTACTGTGAAATTCACAGAGAATTCACAGAGATTTTTTATCATTGATTTAATTGAATACTTAAAACTAAACACCAATTACTTCTTCAAAACTGCATTCATCGGATTATCAGTAATTGAATAATCTTCTTGATCTTCCTTTATTTTATTTTTTATGGAGGATTTCATCTGATTTACTTTTTCTTGATTTTCATCAACTTGATCAATCTCATCTTCATCCTCTTGTAATTGTTTGTCTATTAAGCGTTTTAAAGCTTCTTCTCGTTTTTGTTTTTCCTCTAGCTCAAGTGCTACTTCTTCTTCTTTTTTGGTTACACTTAAAATAATCCCTATTGCAATACAAGTCATCCAAACAGAACTTCCTCCAGAACTAATTAATGGCAACGTCTGACCAGTAACTGGTAACAATTCTACAGCAACTGCCATATTAATTAAAGCTTGAAACACAATTGGAAATCCGAGTCCAACGACGACTAATTTTCCGAAAAGAGAATTAGATTTGTGCGCAGCAACAATAAAACGGAACAACAACAACATGTATAATCCTAAAATTACTATTGCTCCAAAAAGTCCATATTCTTCAACTATAATAGCAAAAATAAAATCGGAAGACGATTGAGGAAGGAAGTTTTTCTGAATACTTT
>JAIEMH010000350.1 GCA_019752245.1 Flavobacteriaceae bacterium | reverse complement strand
ACTGTACTTGGTTTTGAAACAAATTCTTTTTTAGATTCAATAACTAGAAGCTCTTTTTGAGCGACAACTTCATTGTTTTGAAATTGAATTTCTTTGTTTTGATTGATTACTGGATTTACTGTTGTTTTTTGATTGTTTTGATTGAAACTCTTTGATGATTGCGTGATGATTGTTTTATTTTCTTCTTTTTGTTGATTAGCTCGTTGTTTTACTTGCTCATCAAATCCTTCTAAACCGCTATTGTCAATGCCTGTATTTCCGTTAATAGAGTTTGTGTTCTGTTTCGAATTATTTTGTTTTACTTCTTCGTTTACTACCACATTGTTTTCTGGTTTAATAACGGTTTCTTTTTGATTGAAGAAAAACAAACCAAGCGACACCAATACCAAAACACTGGCAGCAATTCCAATAAATCGAGACGAAAGAAAAGGTGAACGTGCTGTTTTTTTTTCTTCGGCTACCGATAACATGGCGTCTAATCTATCCCAAGCCATTTCGGTTGGTTTGATTTCGCGAGCGTTAATTTGCTCTTTTATTTGTGTTTCTAATTTATTCGGTTCCATTCTCGTAATTTTTTAACTTATTAATTTGTTCTTGCAACATTTTTCTAGCATGCGATAATTGCGATTTTGATGTTCCTTCATTAATGTTTAATAAAGTTGCAATTTCTTGATGCTTGAATCCTTCTATACAATATAAATTGAAAACCATTTTGTATCCATCAGGCAAACTGTCTATTAAAGATTGAATATCATCCACAGAAAACTGACTTTCTATATTATTGAAACTCTCTTCAAAATAATTTTCGTCTTGAATAAACTTTACTTTCTTTTGAACTCTGATAAATGAAATACATTCATTAATCATTATTCTTCTTATCCAACCTTCAAAACTTCCTTCATATTTGAAATTTTTTAAATTGGTAAAGACTTTCATAAAAGCAGTTATCATGACATCTTCTGCTTGATGCAAATCTTTTATATATTGTCTGCAAACACTTAACATTTTTGGAGAAAACTTTGAATAAATCTGATGTTGTGCATGACGATTATTCTCGACAGCTAACTCGATTAATTCTTTCTCTTCTTGATGTAAGTTGATTACTTTCATTTTTTGATTTAGGAATTAGGATTTTATTATTTAGGATTTACCTAACAAACTAATTCAGACTTCTATTAGCATAGACGATTGTAGTTGTAAAATGGTTGCATGATTAATTAGATAATTTTTCAATTAGATAAAAATATAATCTTAAAACATTGAATATCAATAATTTAATCTCGACGAATAATTACACAAATTATCTAATTATCTAATTACTTTTTCCTTTCAATAACATAGTTAACCATCAAAATCAAACTGTCTTTATAAGTAGAATTTGGGAAATTTTGAATCAAAGCAAGTGCTTCTTGTTGGAATTGACCCATTTTTTGTTCGGCATAGTGCAATCCGTTTTTGTCTTTTACAAATTGGATTACTTCTTTGACACGTTTTTTGTCTTTGTTGTGATTTTTAATCGAATTGATGCACCAGCTTTTTTCTTTAGTAGTACAATTGTTCAAAGCATAAATTAATGGCAATGTCATCTTTTGTTCTTTGATATCAATCCCGGTTGGTTTTCCGATTGCTTCATCAGTATAGTCAAATAAGTCGTCTTTTATTTGAAAAGCCATTCCTATAAGTTCGCCAAACTTGCACATAGTTTCAACTTGAACTTCATCATCTGAAACCGATTTTGCGCCAAGGGCACAACAAGCAGCAATAAGTGTAGCTGTTTTTTGTCGGATGATTTCGTAGTAAATGTCTTCTGTAATGTCTAATCTTCTGGCTTTTTCTATTTGAAGTAATTCGCCTTCACTCATTTCACGAACAGCAACAGAAATAATTCGAAGTAAATCAAAATCGCCGTGATCTATAGAAAGTAACAATCCTTTTGAAAGCAAATAATCACCAACAAGAACGGCTATTTTATTTTTCCAAAGCGCATTGATAGAGAAAAATCCTCTTCTTCTATTACTATCATCCACAACATCATCGTGAACTAAAGTTGCGGTATGAATTAACTCAATCACACAAGCACCACGATATGTTCGTTCTTCAACCGTTCCGCCTGAAAGCATTTTGGCTGTTAAGAAAACAAACATTGGTCGCATTTGTTTTCCTTTTCGGTTTACTATGTAATAGGTTATTCTGTTTAACAACGCTACTTTAGAAGACATTGATTCGTAGAACTTTTTTTCGAAAAGTTCCATTTCTACTAAAATGGGCTGTTTTATTTGTGAAGTGATGTTCATTATTGAATACAAAAATAAGGCTTTTTGTATTTAGAAAAAAAGTTGTTGTTATAATCTTAACTTTTGTGCAAGACAATTACTGAATAGCCCTGATCGCAGAGTAAAGCTCGCGATTTTTTATCGCGACTTGAAACGTAGAGCAGGAAAACGGATTGCAAAAAATGCCCAAGCGATTCGCTCCAAAAAAAACTATGCTTCTTTATTAGCCAATTGACCGCAAGCTGCATCAATATCTTTTCCGCGGCTTCTTCTGACTTTTACAACAATACCAGCTTTTTCAAGTTCTTTGATGTATAAATTTACCGATTCTTCTGATGCTTGTTGGAATTCGCCATCATCGATTGGATTGTATTCGATTAAATTTACTTTACACGGAACGTATTTGCAGAATTTGACTAATGCATCAACAGCTTCTTTATTGTCGTTAATTCCTTTCCAAACAACATATTCGTAGGAAACTTTACTTTTGGTTTTTCGGTACCAATATTCTAAGGATTCACGCAAATCTTTAAGTGGAAAATTAGAACTAAAAGGCATAATTCTGGCGCGAACCTCATCAATTGCTGAATGCAATGAAACCGCCAATTTGAATTTCACGTCATCATCGGCCATTTTTTTAATCATTTTCGGAATTCCAGACGTCGATACCATAATTCGTTTTGGTGACATTCCTAATCCTTCCTCGGAAGTAATCATTTCAATTGCCTTGATGACATTATTGTAGTTCATCAACGGCTCGCCCATTCCCATAAAAACAATATTTGAAAGCGGATGATTATGATACAAACGGCTTTCTTTATCTATTGCTAAAATCTGATCGTAGATTTCTCCCGGTTCCAAATTTCGCATTCTTTTTAATCGTGCTGTAGCACAAAAATTACAATCTAAACTGCAACCAACTTGCGAGGAAACACAAGCTGTAGTTCTTGTATTTGTTGGAATTAAAACACTTTCTACCACTAAACCATCGTGAAGTCTAACTGCATTTTTCACAGTTCCGTCTTCGCTTCGTTGCATGGTATCCACTTTGATGTGATTGATAACAAAATTGGCTTCAAGCATGGCGCGCGTTTCCTTAGAAACATTTGTCATGTCTTCAAATGAATGTGCGCCTTTGCTCCACAACCATTCATAAACTTGATTCCCTCGAAATGCTTTATCGCCATTGGCAACAAAAAAATCACGAAGTTGTTCTTTGGATATAGCGCGGATGTCTTTTTTCTCAATCATGATGCAAAGGTAAAACAATTTGTTGATTTGGTAATTTGTGTTTGGTAATTTGTAATTTTGCAAAAAAATAAAACATCATGCATTTCATTTCTGAAGATTTAGAAAATTACGTAGAGCAACATTCACAAAACGAACCCGAATTGTTGGTCAAATTATTTAAAGAAACGCACCAAAAAATCCTACAACCTCGCATGTTAAGTGGTCACTTTCAGGGACGTGTTTTGAGTATGTTGTCAAAAATTATCAATCCGAAAAACATTCTTGAAATTGGAACTTATACTGGTTATGCAGCATTATGTTTAGCCGAAGGAATGCAAAAAGATGGAACCTTAGACACCATTGATGTAAAAGAGGAATTGGTTTCAATTCAACAAAAATACTTTGATTTGTCACCTTGGAAAGGACAAATCACAGCTCATTTAGGTGATGCTTTAGAAATTATTCCAACTTTAAATAAAAAATATGATTTGGTTTTTATTGATGCTGACAAGGAAAATTACATCAACTATTTTAATATGATTGTTCCGATGATGAATAAAGGCGGAATAATTTTATCGGACAATGTACTTTGGAGCGGAAAAGTTTTGGAAGAATTAAATCCGAAAGATATGAGTACCAAAATATTATTGGAATACAATCAAATAGTAAACAATGACTCGAGAGTTGAAACCGTTTTGCTTCCTATTCGTGATGGATTGACAGTTTCGAGAGTTATTTAATTTTTGGTAAAATATTTTTGATAGACTTTATAAAACAATGTTCCGTAAAGTGCTCCAAAAGCATATCCTGTTAGAATATCTATTGGAAAATGCAATCCAAGGTAAATTCTACTGAATGCAAAAATTAAAGGAAATAGAAACAACAGTATTGCATATTTGTAATATTTTCTAATTATTAAAAATATAAATACCGTAGTCGCCATAGAATTTGTAGCGTGTCCCGAATAAAAACTAAACGAGTTACTGCTTTTTACAACTCTAATAATATCTTTTATTTGTGGATCATTGCATGGTCGTAAACGCTGAAAATAATTTTTAAACAGATTGGCCGATTGGTCACACAAAAGTATAAGAAGTGCTATAAATACGACAGCAATAAAAAAGTTTTTCCAACCAATTTTCTTAATTAACAGATAAAAAACCAGTAAAAAGAAAGGTGTCCAATAAGCTTGTTTTGTTATAATTAGCCAAAGTCCATCAAAAGTTGGCGAACCTAAACCGTTTAAAAAAACAAACAATTGTTTGTCTAAAGCAATGATTTTTTCGAGCATTACATTTGACGTTTTATTGGTCCAGTTATGTTTTCGAAATCTTCTTTTATCTTAGTAGCACTTGCTGTGGCATCATTTAAAACATTTGTACCTAAATCTGGAACATTAGCGGTAACACTTTCTTTTACTTTATCAACTTCTTCTGTAAAAGTACTTGTTATTTGATTCATTGAAATATCCAATCCATTAGCATCTACACCTTTTTGGATTTCAGTTTTTATCTCATTTGTAGCGTGCTTAAGATTGGCCATAACTTTCCCAAAAGTTCGAGCCGCTTCCGGGAGTTTGTCAGTTCCAAAAAGCATTAATGCTATAAAAATGATAAAAATTAATTCACCTCCACCTATTCCAAACATGATTTTATTATTTATTGAATTGCAAAGTTACAAAGTTCTTAATCAAATTTTGATTTTACTTCTTCTTTTGGCCAAGTATTATTTGTGACATCAATATCGGCTGTTTCCAATTTTGGGTCGATTTGAATTTTAGTAATCGCTTTTTGAGTTGCAAATGTTCTGCTAACCTCTTTATCGTTCATTCTCCAAATTTGTGCTGGAAATTTTTGGATTTCTGTAGTACCATCTTCATACGTTAATTCTACAATAATTGGCATTACCAATCCGCCAGGTTTGTTAAAAGTAACTTGATAAAAATACTTTGGTTCGTTTAGTTTTGCTTTTTCTTCAGCAGAAAAATGTTCGTTAACATAATCATCTAATGCTTTATAATCAGAAATTTTGAATGGTTTATTCATTTCAGTTTTATAATCTTCACTTCCATCAGCAATCATGTAAACCATTGGACCAGGATTAGAGTCGCGACGACGTCTAGTTTTCATAAACTCTGTAACTTCTTTAGAAGGTTCATTGCTTACAAAATATTTTTTTACTTCTTTAATCCCTATATCATTGGCATCTGTAGAATAAAACCAACCTCTCCAAAACCAATCTAAATCGACAGCCGAAGCATCTTCCATAGTTCTAAAGAAATCTTCTGGCGTTGGATGTTTGAATTTCCATCTATTAGCATAAGTTTTAAATGCGTAATCAAACAATTCGTGCCCCATAATAGTTTCACGAAGAATATTTAATGCTGTTGCTGGTTTTCCGTAGGCATTATTTCCGAATTGGCGAATGCTTTCAGAATTGGTCATAATTGGTTCCAATCCTTTTTGGTCACCACTCATGTAAGGTACAATATTTTTAGCTGGACCACGACGCAATGGGAATTTTGGATCAAAAGTAGATTCGGCCAAAAACTCCATAAACGAATTTAAACCTTCATCCATCCAAGTCCATTGACGCTCATCAGAATTTACAATCATTGGAAAGAAATTGTGTCCAACTTCATGACAAATAACGCCCAACATTCCGTATTTTGTTTGATCTGTATATTTTCCGTCTGCATCAGGACGACCATAATTCCAACAAATCATTGGATATTCCATACCTTGATCTCTTGCATTGATAGAAATTGCTTTTGGATAAGGATAATCAAATGTGTAGCTAGAATAACTTTTTAAAGTATGCGCAATTATTCTTGTTGAATATTGTTCCCAAAGCGGATTTCCTTCTTTTGGATATAACGAAATTGCCATAGAAACTGTCTTTCCTGTTCTAACTGCCATCGCATCATAAATAAATTTTCTTGAAGTTGAAATTCCAAAATCACGAACATTTTCTGCTTTAAATTTCCATGTTTTTTTCTTGTCAGAAAATCCTTTTTCAGCTGCTTCGGCTTCGGCTTGCGTTACTACAATTACCGGATTATCAAATGATTTTTCTGCTTGTGCGTATCTTGCAAGTTGTGCTGGCGTAAAAACTTCGGCTCTGTTTAATAATGTTCCTGTAGCTTCTAGAATATGATCAGCTGGAACCGTAATATTAACTTCAAAATTTCCGAAAGGCAAAGCAAATTCTCCTGAGCCCCAAAATTGCATATTCTGCCAACCTTCAACATCGTTATAAACTGCCATTCTTGGATAGAACTGAGCTAAAATATAAAGATTATTTCCATCTTTATCGAAATGCTCATAACCTGAACGACCGCCATCAAGTGTGTAATTATTTATCAAGTAATTCCATTTTATAGAAAACGAAATTTTCTCGCCGTGCTTTAAAACCTTAGGCAACTCTATACGCATCATCGTTTGATTGATTGTATATTGCATTGGTTTTCCTAAAGCATCTTTTACATAGTCTATATTAAATCCACCATCAAAATCGGCTTCAAGATATTTTCTAGAAAATCCTTGCACACCCATTGCCGGATCGGTTTTGTTGCTCTCTACCAAAGGCGAAAGCGACTTGCGTGATTGCTGGTTTTGATCTAATTGTACCCAAAGATAATCTAGCGATTCTTTGGCATTATTGGTGTAGGTAATGGTTTCTTGACCGTATAATTTTGTATTTTTATCTTCAAGTTCAATATCTATTTTATAATCGGCTTGTTGCTGATAATACTCTGGTCCAGGCGCACCAGAAGCGGTACGATACATATTGGGCGTTGCCAATAAATCGTACATTTGTTTAAACTTATCAGGGTTTTTCTCACTTTGAACTGATGGTTTTGGGGTTTCTTGTGCTAAAACTCCAAGTGTAAAAAATAAAAAACCGAATTTTAAAATAGACGAATTGCTCTTCATACCTAATTTTTTTTAAGGATATAAAAGTAATTGTTTTTTAAGTAAGATTTTGTGATTGGAATTATTTTAACATTCCTTTAAAGTTTTCTGACGTAAGAAGTAAACTTTGTTTTTCTCCAGTAATATTTGCTTGAATTATATTTTGCTGCTCATCATTTAATTCCGTCAAAGCGCTATTTTCTATTTCAAGTTTATTTATTTTAGAAACATCTGTAATTTTGAAATAACAAACTAACACATTTGTATCTACTTCTTTGCTAAGAAAACTCATTGGTTTTGCAGTTCCATTGAGTTTTAAAATAAATTTTTCAGACAAGTATTTTTTCATTGCAACTTCATCCTCTGGGGTTTCTCTATCGGTTCCAATGAAATATTTTTTGTGGTATTTTTTTTCTAAAGCATCGTTCAAATCATCAATAAAAATGCGCGAAGTTATTTGAATCATCTTTTTTTGAGGCGCATAATTTATTTGATAAATTGACATATAAAATTTGTGCGCTGCCATAGAAGACATGCTAACAAAAAGAACAATGAGCAGTGTATTTCGAACAATTTTTTGCATTTTCAAAATTACTAAAATTAGATAGTTTTTTAATTCTTTTTATGAAACTCTTCGCTTTTGGCAATCATAAATTCCATAAAAGCTAATCCCTTGCTAGGTTCTAGAAGCTTTTTGGCCTGAATTTCGTTTGAAAAAGAATATGTCAGAAAAAGATTGATTTGATCCTCTTCAAGTTTTAAAGTTTCTTTAAAAAATTTTGTAGAAAACCTTGCTTTAGTTTGTGTTACAAATTCTTCATAGGTAATTATTTTTTCAGGAACTGGCTTAAATGCATTTGAAGAACCTTTAAATAAATTTGCTATCATTCCGCCTACTTTTACAAAATCAACACCATTCATTTTTTTAGGTTCAAACATGTTTTCGGCTCTAACCTTAACACCTTTAATTTCAAGATTAGAAAGATCCAATTTTGGTATTTCCGATTTAAATGCGGGTTTTAGTTTAATTCTTTTGGCATCATAGACTAAGTCGCCAGATAATTTAAAAGGCGCAATTTTTACTTCATCAAGTTGATTTACTTTAACATTGACGTGAATTTTAAAAATCATTTCTTTAAAATCGGCATCTTTCAATATAATTTCTTTTGAGTCAAATGCAACTCCTGAAACAATTAACACATCGTCTTCTTTAGCAAAAATTGAAAATTGACCTAAATCATCTGTGGTTGTAAAAGTTCCAGCAGTTACATTTATAACGGATAATCTTTCAACTTGAATAGAATCAGAAACTACAACTGCACGCAAAATTTTTAGCCTTTGGTTTTGAGAAAATGCAAGCGTTGGTAAAAGAATTAAAAATAAAAGTAAGTTTTTTGCCATGTGCATAAATATTGATTATGACTGCTTAAGTTTCTTGAATTCTTTATTTTTTTTAATCATAAAATCCATTAATTCAAAATCAGATTTTGATTTAAGAACAGATTTTACTTCAGAATCATTTTCACAATACAACAAAAAAAGCTTAATTTCTTCATCATTTAAACTCAAAGTTTTTGTAAAAAAAGTATAATTTGTTTGTTGCAATGCTTTTTCAGTAAAACTAGATTCGGCTGTGAAATTGGATCTTTTTGGATTTTTTTTCTTTAAAATAGTTAAAACATCTTTATATAATCTCACAAAATTAACACCGTTTACAATTGTGCCGTCATATATATATTCATTTTTTGGAGAAGACTTTACATCTGCAACATATTGTTTATCAATGATTTTTTGAGAATTTCCAGCTACTGGATGCGTACTTTTGTCATTTATAACAACTTCATTAAGTCTGTTATAAAAAACTTCTAAAACCACAATCAACAATGGCTCTTGCAATTGCTTTTCTGTAAGAACTATCTTTAATGGCCTGTAAGACAAACTAGTAAAAACAAGTGTGTCATTTGGTTTAGCTAAAACGTCAAATGATCCATCCGGATTCACAATCTTTCCTTTTTCGGTATTGATATTAAAAACAACCACATTTTCTACCCTAATAGAATCATTAACCGTTTGACCATGGAGGATTTTTCTTGAAGAATTTTGAGAGAAACCAACCTGAAAGAATAAAAATAAAGCCACTAATTTGTAAATTGTTTTCATAAAAAATAACGTTTAAGATATACCTATAAATTTACTCCATTAAAAACTTTTAAAATCTTATAATTATCATAATTTTTAAAAAAATTATTTAGTTGCCAACAACTCTTTATATTTAACCGCCAATTCATTCATTATAAAAGTTGCCATTGTTTTATTTTTGGCATTTATCGCTTCGGTAAATTTTAAATCTTCAACAACATAAAATTGAAATCCTTTAATGTATTCTTCTGGAATTTTTAATGTTTCTACAAAATATTTTTCACCAAATAAATCATTAATTTTATCTAGCATCGTTTCTTTTTTCTCAACTTCTACTTCTTTTTTAAGCATTGCTGTTCGTCCAGAAAGCCAATTAAATAATGGGTCTAAACCTACAGAAGTATTCGTGCCAAATTGGGCATCTGCATCGGAAGCGGTTTTTAGTTTTCGTTCTGCCGGAGTATAATGTTTTGTATTTGCAGGAATAATTCCTAGAGAAACTGCATTAATATTTTTATATTCATTAATTCTTACCTCATCTAGCAATCTTACTAAAGTTTCCATTTTTACAAACAAAAGATCTTCACCAAAATCTTTCTCTTTAACTTCAACTTTTAAACTCTTAAATTGAATAGAGGTAAACATTAAAGTATCGCCAACATTAGCTTTTATAGAAAAATAACCGCCTCTTTCTGTCAAGGTTGTTTTTTCTGATTTTAGGTTGATGATGTAAATACCTTCAAGCTCATTGTGATTTGCTGTTACTTTTCCGTTTATTATTTTGGGCGCAATAGTTCCTTGACCATGTAAAAGGTTAGTAAGAAAAAGGAATACAGAAAAGATTTTAATTTTTTGCAAAGCTATTGAGGTTCTTTTATCGAGGTAAAAGTATTTGAAAGTACTCCAAAAAATTAGCCAATGCAATTGTAAATTTATGTTAATTATTAATTTGTAAATTTGATGAAAATTAAATAACCGATGAAAAATCTAATCATTGCAAGTACATCTACACTTCACGGAGGTGAATACTTAGACTATTTATTACCTACTTTAGAACGTCATTTTGAAAATTGTAAAACCTTACTTTTTATACCTTATGCTCGTCCGGGCGGAATATCTCATGATGAATATACAGAAAAAGTTCAAACTACTTTTGCCAAAATCAATAAAAAAGTAATAGGATTACATACTTTTAAAAATCCAAATGAAGGAATTAAAAACGCGGAAGGAATTTTTACTGGTGGCGGAAATACTTTTCTGTTAGTAACGCAATTGTATGAAAACAATGTTATGGAAGTTTTGTCTGAAGTCATTACCAATGGAACACCTTACCTTGGTACAAGTGCTGGAAGTAACATTACTGGAATATCTATGCAAACTACAAATGATATGCCCATAATTTATCCACCAAGTTTTACAACTCTTGGAGTGATTCCATTTAATTTGAATCCACATTATTTGGATACCGATATACAAAGCAAACACATGGGAGAAACTCGCGAAACTAGAATTAAAGAATTTCATGCCTTTAATACAACCGCAGTTCTTGGTTTGCGTGAAGGAAGTTGGCTAGATGTTAAAGGAAATAAAATAATTTTGAAAGGAACTTTAACCGCAAGATTGTTTAGACAAAATTTAAATCCAGAAGAACTAAATCCAGAAACTGATTTTAGTTTTTTAGAAAACTAGTTAAAAACAAAAAACCCGAATCGTTAGATTCGGGTTTTAGCAGAGCGGAAGACGAGGCTCGAACTCGCGACAACCAGCTTGGAAGGCTGGAGCTCTACCAACTGAGCTACTTCCGCTTTTGTGAGTGCAAATATAAAACAATTGTTTCTTTTGATGCAAGTTTTTTTTGAAAAATTTTTTGCCTAGAAATAATTCTACAAATATATATCCTTGTAAAAGTTTTATTATTAAATTGTTATCTGTTTCTTTGCAGTGAAAAATTTTATGAAAAAAATACAAAATATTAGTTTTATTACTACTTTTTCCGTCAGACATCCAGTTTTAAGAGAAGGAAAACCTATAGAAAGCTGTAAGTTTGATGGCGATGATTTGCCTACTACTAATCATTTTGGAATATTTGTTGATGAAAATTTAATAGGAGTTGTGTCGTTATTTAAAAATAAAAACACTATTTTTAATACTAAAAATCAATTCCAAATAAGAGGAATGGCTGTATTGCCAGAATTTCAAAGAAAAGGATTCGGTGAAGATTTAGTTAAGCATTGTGAAACGTTCTTTAATAATCAAAAAAGCATCACGATTTGGTTTAATGCTCGCGAAAATGCAGTTCCGTTTTATGAGAAATTAGGTTATAACAAAATTGGAAATCCATTTTCTATAGCTGATATTGGATTACATTATTTAATGAAAAAAGAAATTGGCTAGTGCCTATGAATAAATTTTACTTATTACTTTTTATTGTCTTTTTTTCAAGTTGCAAAAGAACTACCACAAATGATTCTTCTGCAAAAGCGTCTTTTATTGACTTTTCTGTTTTTGGAAATGATAAAATTAAAATTGACTCTACTTTAATAAATACTTCTAAGGACGAAGCATTTAAGGCATTTTACAAGAAATACAAATATGAAACCGCTTGGAATTCTAAAGACAATCGTGATTTTATTATTGAAGAAATTTCCAATGCCGAAAATGAATGTTTACAAACAAAAGACTATAATTACAACACTCTAAAATCATTAGAAGAAAAATTTGAACAACTACCCGATTCCAGTATTGTAAAATATGATTTACTGCTTACTAATAGCGCACAATTATACATCAACCACATTAGCAAAGGAAAATTAAATCCTAAAAATCTATACAAAGATTGGGATTTGGAAGAAAAAACTATTGATGTAAACAAAATACTATTTGACTGTATTGACAATAATAATTTCAAAAACTCAATTGAAGATTGCAAGCCACAGCATATTGTTTACAAAAAACTAAAATCGTGCCTTAAATTATTGCACCAATTTCCCGAAGAAACGACGTTTGCACTAATTGATTTGAAACAACGAATTGTTCCCAATAAAAAAAACATTTATATTCCAATAATCAAAAAAAGACTGATGTATTGGAACGATATGAAAGAAAAAGACACATTGTTCTCTACGATTTACGATAAAAAAACTCAAGATGCAATGAAGACTTTTCAAGCTAGACATGGCTTAAAACCTGACGCAGTTATTGGAAGAAGCACTATAGAAGCATTAAACTATTCTAGAAATCAAAGGATAGAACAAATTGTGGTTAATATGGAACGTTGGCGCTGGTTTGCACACGATTTTGGAAAACACTATTTACTAATTAATATTCCAGATTACAGCATAGTTGCCGTTAAAGAAAATGACACTACCCAAATTCAAAAAGTTGTTGTTGGTAAAGAAACAAGAAGAACACCAGTTTTAGAATCTAAAGTTTCCAATATAAATTTAAATCCAAACTGGACGGTTCCTCCAACTATTTTAAAAGAAGACATTTATCCTGAAGCTGAGAAAAATAAAGGCATTTTTAGAAAAAAAGGTTTGATAATATTAGACAGAAAAAACAATGAAGTAAATCCTTGGACTTGGACTAAGGAAGACGCCAACAAGTATAAATATGTCCAAAACCCTAGTAGAAACAATTCCTTGGGATCTATGAAAATTAATTTCCCTAATAAATATTCAGTTTATCTTCACGATACTAATCATAGAGATTTCTTTTCTTTTTCCTATCGATCTTTGAGTTCGGGCTGTGTTAGACTAGAAAAACCACTAGAAATGGCTGCATACATTATAAATGATACTACAAAATGGTCGTTAAAAAGAATTAAAGATACAACAGACATTAAATATTATTTGAAATTACAGAGAAAAAAGCAAATTGAAATTGACAAAAAAAACGCCAAACTTTTAGCTAAAAATCCAGATTTAGTAATTGAGAAAAAAGTGTTTGCAAAACCAGAATTAAAAACAATAGTTATAAAAGTAACAGATGAAATCTACATTCATCAACTGTATTGGACCGCATGGGAAACCAATGGAATACTAAATTTTAGAGAGGATATTTACTGTTTAGATTCTAATTTATACTCTAAACTAAGATACTAATTTAGAAATTTCTACGTAGTTTATTGATGGATGATAAATAAACAAACACGATTTATCCTTAATAGTTTGTATAATTTTTTTACTTAATTCAACTGGAATTGCTGGACAACCTTGACTTCTCCCCAATCTGCTATGATTTTTTAAAAACACATTAGAGACATATGTAGCGCCATGAACCACAACATCTCTTTGTCTCGCGTTATCGTTAACACCTTTCTCTAAACCATCAAGCTTTAAAGACATTCCATGCTTACCATTATAAACTTCGCCAGTTGCAAAAAAACCTAAACTACTCTTATTGGATTCTTTTTTGTTAGAAAAATCATTAGCATAATCATCACCAGAATTTTTTCCGTGGGCAACTAATGAATTGAATAAGATTTTATTCAAATTCATATCAATAACCCAAAGTCTTTTTTCTCTAGAACTCAGGCTAAAATCTACAATGGTCAATAAATCTTTTTGAACAACACCTTTTTCTCTAAGCAAATAAAATCCTTCTAAAGCTTTTGTAAAACTTTCTAATTTTGGAAGTCTAAAATTATTTGAATCTAAAGAATTATATAAAACTTCAACTTTTTTAGAATAATTTACCAAAGCATAATTCTGGGGTTGAACTTTTATTATTGGTTTATCAGTAACTTTTGTAATTGGATTTGAAACCAACGATACCAATCCAATCAAGGTTACATATGCTATTTTGTATAATTTCATTTAAATCAATGGGTTAATTTATGGTAGACTTGGGATTACAAATATAGAAAACGAAACTCGCTAAGTCAATTTTTTTCAACAAAAAACATCGATAATAGTGCGTTTTTTATCGATATAATACATTTTAACTGTTTTTGTATATTATTTTTCTTACTTTTTAACTTAAAATTATATTAAAAAAATATCTTCGTGAGAATACTATTACAATTAATTTTGTGTTTTAGTTTATAAAATTTATCTTTGCGTAACAAACAATCAATCAATGATTAAACAAAATCAAATAATAACGCTTGCCTTCTCGTTACTATCATACATTGGGTTTTCACAAGTTTCAAAAAAATCATTACAAACAAAATTTAGTGATGAAAAAATTTCAATTGACGGAAAACTCAATGAAGAAATATGGAAAAATGCTGCTGTTGCAACAGACTTTATAATGATTTCCCCAGATAATGGAAAACCTGAATTAAAAGAAAGAAAATCTGAAATAAAAGTTGTTTACAACAATGACGCAATCTACATTGCAGCAACTTTATTTGATAATGAACCAACTAAAATTAGAAAGGAACTAACCACAAGAGACAATTTTGCAACAGCCGATCATTTTGGAGTTTTTTTGAACGGATATAATGATGGACAACAAGAATTTAGATTTTTTGTAAGTGCAGCAGGAGTTCAAGCTGATGTTTTATATACCGATTCTAATGGTGAAGATTCATCATGGAATGCAATTTGGGACAGTCATACAGAAATTACCGATTTTGGCTGGACAGTAGAAATGAAAATTCCATACGCAGCCTTACGTTTTTCTTCAGAAAACAAACAAACTTGGGGTTTAAATTTCTACCGAGAAATAATGCGAGACAGACAGCAATTTACTTGGAATTTAATCGACAATAAAATTGGTTCAGAAGCCAATCAAGCTGGAATATTAGAAGGAATTGAAAACATTAAAACTCCTACCCGATTATTTCTAATTCCTTATTCTTCTTTCTATCTAAATAGCAATGAGGCACAAACTAAAGGAGAACTTAAAGGCGGCTTAGACATAAAATATGGAATCAATGATGCATTTACCCTTGATGCAATTCTTGTTCCTGATTTTGGCCAAACCGCATTTGACAAAGTAGAATTAAACCTTGGCCCATTCGAACAACAATTTAGTGAAAACAGACCTTTTTTTACCGAAGGAACCGAATTATTTAGCAAAGGTAATTTAGTTTATTCTAGAAGAATTGGCGGTAGTCCATCTACTTATCCTGAAACAAATTCTGATGAAGAAGTTGTAAAATATCCAAGTAATGTAAATTTATTAAATGCTCTAAAAATCTCTGGAAGAACCAAAAGCGGATTGGGAATAGGATTTCTAAACGCTGTTACTAAAAAAACTTTTGCAGATATAAAAAACACAACAACAGGAGAAACTCGACAAGAAGTTGTAGAACCTTTAGCTAATTTTAATGTTTTTGTTCTTGATCAACGTTTTAGAAAAAATTCATCTGTTTCGTTTATAAACACCAATGTCACCAGAAATGGCTATTTTAGAGACGCTAATGTATCGGCACTTGTTTTTGATTTAAACACCAAGAAAAACACCTACAATATGAATGGTGATTTCAAGTACAGCTACATAAACGAATATAAAACTTTTGAAGACAGAAAAGGCATAAATACATCCTATAATCTTCAAGAAACTAGTGGTAATTATCGTTATGGGTTAGGCGGACAATATGTAAGTAAATATTTCGACAACAACGATTTGGGAATTAATTTTCAAGCACACTATCATGCTTTGTATGGAAATGCAAGTTATAGAATTTTAAAACCTACAAAGACTTTTAATTCTTTTAGTCTTTACACAAATTTATATTCAGAATTTGATAACAGGACAGGACGAATTCAAGCGGCTAACATCAATGTTAACATAAATTCTACAAACAAAAAAAACGATTATTATGGCTTTGGATTTAACATTCGACCATTAGAAATATATGATTTCTACGAACCAAGAACTTTTGATGAAAAGAAATTTCTTAAAGTACCAGAATTTGTTAACTTTTTTGCCAACATATCATCTAATTACAATAGAAAATTTGCAGTAGATTTCAATCCATCTTTTGCTTTCATAAATGAAAAAGACAGAGTTAATTATGGCTTTTCATTAAGTCCGAGATACAGATTTAGCAACAAATTTTCACTAGTTTATGATTTTAATTTTTTTAGACAAAATAATAACGTAGGCTATTTTGCAGACGATACAACAACAAATAAAATAATAATGACTAGAAGAAATAGAGTTACCTACACAAACACTATTTCTGGAAAATACAGTTTAAATAATGTTATGAATTTAAATTTATCTGTTAGACATTATTGGAGCTATGCTGTAAACAATCAGTTTTTAACCCTAAAAGATGATGGTTCAGTTACAGATAATTTAACTTTTAATGCCAACGGAAACAGAACATTAAACACCTGGAATATGGATTTATCTTATTCATGGTGGTTTGCACCAGGAAGTCAAATTTCTATATTGTACAGAAACAATTCTTACATCAATCTTAAAAATCTAGACAACAGCTTTAGTAGAGACATTAACAACAGCTTTAAAAGTTCAATAAATCACGAAAATATTAATCATATTTTCTCAATTAGTATTCGCTATTTTATTGACTACAATTCATTGAAACATTAAAAAATAATCAAAAAATATTCCTTAAAAGTCCGATTGTAATAATTCGGACTTTTTTATTTAAAATAATTTGAAGTCTATCGAGATGCATTTTTTAAATGAATTATCTTTGTATTAAACAAATACTATCATGAACAAAAAAGTAATACTTATGATTCTTGACGGTTGGGGAAAATCTCCAGATCCAAAAGTTTCTGCAATCGATAATGCCAACATTCCGTTTGTCGTCGCAATTAACGACTTGCAGACGGCCATAGACAATCAGAATTCTAATAACGATGAAATTCCCAATTCCAGAGCAGCAGGTACTGGAGATTGAACACAATTTTGAAAATAAAAATGTTATGC
>JAIEMH010000347.1 GCA_019752245.1 Flavobacteriaceae bacterium | reverse complement strand
ATGCAAAAGCAATTTTTCCAAGAGAAATATGGAACGATTTACATCTTCAAATTATTTGGTACGGAAGAGAATATTCTCCTGCCCGAGGATGGGATTTGGAAAAAGATATAATTACCAAAACTATTGGTAGAAAAGATATTTTGAAAGAATATTATAAAAAAATATCCCATCTCAATAAATAATTGAGATGGGATATATTAATTAGCAATGATTTCGAAGTTCATACTACCAACTTTAACTACTTTCAATGCTTTTGAGTAGTTAAGAATAAAACTAATTGTATCTTTTTTTGGTAACATTTTTGTAGTTGCTAATGTTTTTTTAGAGTAAATTTTTGCCATAGATAAATTTAAATTATATATCTATAACGAACTAGCACTACCTTTATTGTTTAATTAGTTAAAATAATTTGATTTTTTTCAATTACTTTTCTAAGGTTCATTAGTGCATAACGCATTCTACCTAAGGCAGTATTGATGCTAACGCCTGTCAATTCTGCAATTTCATTAAAACTCAAATCTTGATAAATACGCATCATCAATACTTCTTTTTGATCGGCAGGAAGTTCTTCTACTATTTTTTGCAAATCTTTTTCGATAGCATCGGTGATAATTCTTCCTTCAACATTGAGTGAACTGTCTGTTAATATTGAAAAAATAGAGAATTCTTCGGTTTCGCGAAGCATTGGCATTTTTTTATTTTTTCTAAAATGATCGACTATTAGATTATGTGCAATACGCATAACCCATGGTAAAAACTTTCCTTCTTCATTATAAGAATTAGATTTTAAAGTTTTGATAACTTTAATAAAAGTATCCTGAAAAATATCATCAGCTACATCACGGTCTGGCATTTTTGAATATATAAATCCATAAATTTTAGACTGATGTCTTTTAATTAATATAGCTAAAGCGCTCTCGTCGCCGGCTATATAATTCTTTACCAATAAAGCGTCTGGGATTTGAATAGTAGCCATAAAATTACCTTTTAGTTTTGGGTTAAAAAATCGTAATGTTTTTTCTAAAAGTAATTTTTTGCGATAGGCTAATGTTAAAATTTGATTAAATTATAGCCAAATGTAACATAATATTTTCTTAATAAACAAATAAAATTAAAAAATTTAACACATTGAATACAATAAAATTGAAATTGTAGCATAAAACCATACAAAAAAGACCTGTTTTGAATAGAAACAGGTCTTTTTTGAAAATTTTAAAATTATTGATAAACTTTGATATAATCTATAATAAACTCTTGAGGAAATATTGAATCATCTACATCTGGTCCTCCAAAATTGCCACCTATTGCCATATTAACAATAATGTAGAACTTTTGATCAAATGGCCATATATTTTCATTTTTAACTGTAGGTTGAAATGTATAAACAGATTTATTATCTACAAAGAACTCAATTTTATCTTTTGTCCAGTCGATAGCAAATAAATGAAAACCTTCTTCAATATCCGAAAAAACAGTTTGTTTTGTATTAATGGAGTTGCCATGACTGTCTTCTGTATGCAAAGTTGTGTAGACCAAATGTGGATTTTTACCAACATATTCCAAGATATCTATTTCGCCACACTTTGGCCAACCAACTGTTTTTATATTAGAACCAAGCATCCAAAAAGCAGGCCAAATTCCTTTTCCTACAGGTAGCTTAGCTCTTGCTTCTATCCGACCATATTGAAATTCTTTTTTCCCTTGTGTGGTGATTCTTGTTGAAGTATAAAGAGAATCTTTTTTTTGAGCTGTAATAATTAGCTTTCCTTTTTCAATTTTATGATTCTTATCGGTGTAAAGTTGTCTTTCATTATTTCCCCAACCACAGTTTGGACAACCATTTCCTAACTCAAAATTCCAATCTTTGGCGTTTAATTGTTTTCCATTAAAATTTTCTTGCCAAACCAACTTTCTCTGTTCAATTTGAGCATTACAAAAATTTGCAATAAACAGTATTAAAATATATTTTTTCATTTAATTAGCATTTGTATATTGAAAACTTCCTTCTAATGTCTTATCTGAACTTCCACCTACAAAGACTTTAAAATCTCCTGGTTCTGCTTCCCATTTGGCATTAGCTGTGTAGTATTCAATTGTTTTTTTATCAATGATAAAAGTGATTGTTTTAGATTCGTTAGGCTGTAATTCGACCATTTCAAATCCTTTTAATTCTTTTACTGGTCGTGTTAAACTTCCTATTAAATCTCTAATGTATAACTGAACTACCTCTTTTCCTGCTATGCTACTGTTGTTTTTCAATTTTATTGATACTTCAATTTTACTGTTTTCTGAAAAAGAAGTACTACTAAGTTTCAAATCGGAATATTCAAATTTAGAATAACTTAATCCATATCCAAAAGCATAAAGTGGTGTGTTTTTCTGATCAATATAATGCGACCAAAAAACACTATCTGGTTCATTCATTGATGGTCGACCCGTATTTTTATAATTGTAATAAATAGGAACTTGTCCTACGTTTCTAGGAAAAGTCATGGGTAGTTTTCCGCTAGGGTTATAATCTCCATATAAAACCTGAGCGATAGCATTTCCACTTTGAGTTCCTAATTGCCAAGCTTCTAAAATAGCCGGTATGTTTTCGTCAGCCCAAGGAATGGCTAATGGTCTTCCGTTGTTTAATACTAAAACTATATTTTTATTTACTTTATAAACTTCTTCTAATAATTCTTGTTGAAGACCAGGCAAACCCAACTCAGTTCTGCTTCTACCTTCACCTGTTTGTAGACCATGTTCTCCTAAAACCATAATTACTACATCCGATTTTTTTGCTAATTCAATAGCTTCTGAAAAACCAGATTTATCAGTTTGATTGATTTTAGTTTCCCACATAAACAATGTTCTCCCAATAGTTACATCGGTTCCTTTTGCAAAAGTGAGTTGATTTCCTTGATATTTGTTCATTCCTTCAAGAACAGAAATTGCAGTATTATCATCTGCACCAATGCGCCAACTACCTAACGGACTTGTTTTATCGTTTGCCAAAGCACCAATTAATGCTATTTTTTGTCCCGATTTTTTTAATGGGAGTAAATTATTATTATTTTTTAAAAGTACAATTGATTTTTTTGCAACGTCTAAAACGCCATCTTGAAATTCTTTTTTTCCTACAGTAGCTTTTTCATAAGCTTCATCACAATATTTGTATGGATTATCAAATAAACCCAATTCGAATTTTGTTTTGAGAATTCTTCTTGCTGCATCATTAATATCGTCTTCTTTTACTTTTCCTTGTTTAACAAGAGAAGACAAATGATCTATGTAAGCATAAGATTCCATATCCATATCAGAACCTGCATTAAGTGCAATTTCTGCAGCATGCTCACTATCTTTTGCATAGCCGTGAGCAATCATTTCATTAATAGAACCCCAATCTGAAACCACAAAACCATCAAATTTCCAATCTTTCTTTAAAATTTTTCTTTGAAGCAAAGCATTTCCTGTGGCTGGAATTCCATTTAGTTCATTGAAAGAATTCATAAAAGTTCTTACTCCAACATCTACCGAAGCTTTAAAAGGCGGCAAAATTACGTTGTACAATGTTTCATCACTTACTGCAACAGTATTGTAATCTCTACCCGATTCTGCGAAAGCGTAACCAGCAAAATGTTTGGCGCAAGCAAGAATTGTTTTATTAGATGCTAAATCAGTTCCTTGAAAACCATGAATTCTAGCTTCGGCAATTCGGCTTCCGAGATATGGATCTTCACCAGCACCTTCCATAACTCTACCCCAACGTGCATCTCTTGAAATATCTACCATTGGTGCAAAAGTCCAATTTATTCCAACAGATGCTGCTTCTTCAGCTGCGATTTCGGCCGATTTTTTTATTGCACCTAAATCCCAACTTGCTGCTTCGGCTAATGGAATTGGGCTAATTGTTTTGTAACCGTGAATTACATCAAATCCGAAAATTAATGGAATGTGTAATCTAGTTTGTTCTACTGCTATTTTTTGTAATGCTTTTACTTCTTTTACTCCTTTTACATTAAGCATTGAACCTACATATCCTTTTTTTAAATCTTCATACTTTTTGGCCGCTTGTCCTTCTTTTGGAGTTGGTCCAGTAATATCCCAAAAACCGTTATATTGATTTAACTGCCCTATTTTTTCTTCTAAAGTCATTAATGCTAATAAGGAATCAACTTTCTTATCGATTGTCGTTTTTTCTATACTTGCTTCAACTGTATTTTTAGAAGAACTGCAACCCAATAGAACAAGAAATAAGATTGGAACGGTATAAATTGCTTTGTAAAATTTCATTCTGTAGTTTTAATATGAATTATAATCAATTGACAAGAAGACATCTTAATAATATCTTCTTGCAATTGAACTAAACTAAATACTTACTTTTTATTGATATACTCTAACGTAATCAACCTCCATTGCAGATTGAGAGAAAGCAGGATCAATTGCTCCTCCAAAAGTTCCACCCATAGCAACATTTAATATTAGGAAAAAGTCACTGTTAAAAGGTAGTGTTCCATTATTTACAAGTGTATGGAACAACACATCGTCAACATAAAATCTTATAGAATTTGGACTCCAAATTGCTTTATATACATGAAATTGAGTAGAAGCACCAAGGATTGTTGTTGAATTAGTCACACCATTTCCGCCAGAATTACCAGGAAAATGAAAAGTTCCATGAATAACATTTGGATCATTTCCTTTGTGCTCCATAATGTCAATTTCACCACAACCTGGCCATGTATTGGTAGCATAATTTTGACCTAACATCCAAATTGCAGGCCAAGTTCCGCCACCAGTTGGTAATTTAGCTCTGACTTCAATTTTACCGTAAGTAAATTCAAATTTATTTTCAGATTTTAATCTTGCAGAAGTATAATTAGAACCTGTTTTAACCGCTGTAATTTTTAGATTACCACCAGAAACAGTCGCATTAGTTGCACTATTCGTATAGCTTTGAACTTCGTTATTTCCCCATCCGCCAGCACCTAAATCATAACCCCATTTTGCTGGATCTGGAGCACCATCGACATTAAATTCATCAGACCAAGCAAGATTAGTATAATCTGTAATAGGATCTTGAACAGGAGCTATAGTTGTAAAAATATGGTACCAAGCTAACGCAGGGTTTCCTCCCATTTCTGCTCTTACTACCATTCTGTTTTCTGTAATTGAGAGAATTTCATAGGAACTTTGTCCGATATAATATCCCATAAAACCACCATCAGCAATGTTCAACATTGTTCCTCTAGTTTGACCTAGAATATTATTTGCAGCTACAACAGATTGTGAAGGACTCAAACTTACCGCTTTAATACCACCAGCATTATAAGTATAACAGTGATCATAACCAGCTGTTCCACCAGCTACACTTTGAAAAGCTGCATTAAAGAAAGTACTTCCGCCATTGTTAAGCGTATATTTCAAGTCGTTACCAACTAATGAAAAAGTCATTACATTTTCATACAAACAACTACTATCTGTACTAGCTGCTTTTTCCCAAGGTGCAGCTTGATAATAATTTGCATAATAATTTTTGGTTGCATCATTATCATTTTGACCAACTCCAAGATGACCTGGCTCTGAAGCTGACCAATACCATTGTTTTTGTGAACCGCCAGTTAAAAATTGAACTGCTTCATCATCATTAAAATCACTTCTAACCTCTACTGTTAAAGTTGTATTGGTTGAAAGACCACCTTTTCCTGTAGCAACTACATTAACAGTATAAGTATTAACACCTGTCAATGGAAAACGTTTTTCATAAATACCTGATGGAGAATTCACTGAAGTTCCATCACTAAAGATATATTTGTACGAGATTGCATTTGTTGCAGTTGCGGTAAATTTTACTTTTCCAGAACCATCTCCGTTAGGATTTGCAGGAGACTGACCAATAATATCTGCTGTAACAATTAAATTTGTTGGAGCATTTAAATCTCCAAAACTCTTATCGTCTTCTTGACAACCTACCATAAAAAGTAGCGCAAGGATTGATACTAAATTTATTATTTTTTTCATTTTTTATTTTTTAATATTTTGTAACTTCAATTGGTTTAATTTCTAATTCGAAAGTTTAACATCATCAAAATAATAAGAACTTCCAGTTCCTGCTACTCCAAAATTGAAAAACATTACTACTCTTTGGTAATTATTAGAGTTTACAACACCTGTAAAATCATAAGTGAGTTCTTCCCAACTGTTTGAAGTTGTTGTGGTCGCATCCAATTCGGTATTAATTGCTGAATTAGCTAAATTTTCTAATTTTAGTTTTACAATTATTCCTGCTTGTGGCGACCAAACTTTTACTTTGATTTTGTGCATAGAAGAAAAATCGATTGGAGTTCCTAATTCAATATAAGAACCAGCCCAAACTTGTGATGCATTTCCTTTGATAAGTTTAGCAACTTTTGAACTTGTATTAATTCCGGTTGCATCAGGATTATTTGCTACTGACGCAGTAGAACCTCCAAAATCTGTAAAAGTGTATGTCAATGTATTAGATTCGAAAGTTAACGGTAAACTAACAACTGGCACACCACTTGTTTGTTGGATATCATCAAAATAGTAACTTAATCCAGTACCTGCATTTCCAAAGTTGAAGAAAATAACAATTCTTTGATAATTGTTGGCATTATTAATTCCTGTAAAGTCGAACGTTAATTCTTCCCAACCGTTAGCTACAGAATTTGTAACATCAACTTCAGTATTGATATTTGAATTAGCTAAATTTTCTAATTTCATCTTCACTGTTATTCCTGCTTGTGGCGACCAAACTTTTAATTTAATTTTTTGTAAAGTTGAAAAATTAATTGGAGCACCCATTTCTAGAAACGAACCTGCCCAAACTTCAGAACCATTATTTTTGGTTAGTTTAGCTACTTTAGCGCTTCCATTTCCTGCTCCGACAGCTGGATTATTGTCTACAATAGTATTTGCTCCTCCAAAGTTAGTAAACGCATAATTTAATGTATTCGATTCAAAATCTACTGGAAAAAGTATTGGATTACTAATTGTTACAGATTGTGTAGTTTGTGTTGTAGCTGCTCCACCACTTAACGCGGTTACCGTAACTTGGTATGTACCAGTTGCTGCATAAGTATGAGTTATTGTTTCTCCTTGCATGAAACTTGTAGGAACTTCGTTAGGTACATCGCCAAATAAAACTTGAAAATAAGTTTCTAAATTTGCTGTAGCTTGAACCGAAATTGCCATATTATTACCCGGAACATTTGCTATTGTAGCAACAAGATTAGTTGGCGCTAAGTAAGAAACTGTTAACTGTTGAATAGTTTCTGATTTGTTTCCGTTTAAAGTAACTCCAACAATTTTTACTTGAAAAACTCCTTCAGTATAAATATGATCTATCGTTGCACCCGGATTTACAAAACCTGGTTCTACAGTTCCATCCCCATAATGAATTTCATAGCGAGTAAGACCTTCTCCTCTTGGCAAAAAGGTTACTTTTCCTGTATTGTCTTGCTTAATTGTCATCAAAGCAGAAATATTAGTTGGATTACTTAGAGCGTCCAAATTAACATCATTGTTCTCGTTTGAGCATCCCAAAACGAATGATGTTAAAACAAAAAGACTTAAAATTAATTTAATTTTTTTCATATTTATTTTTTTTAATAGCCAGGATTTTGTTGCCAATTACCTGAAGAAAATTGAATTTCTTCAAAAGGTATTGGAAAAATTTCATTTTTATTTGAAGTAAAACCTGTAATAGCTTGTGCTGCCTTACCAGTTCTAACAAGATCAAAGAAACGATGACCTTCTCCCATTAATTCTAATCTTCTTTCTGCCCAAATAAAATCTGTTAGTGCAGTTCCAGAAGCAGAGATATCGTGATTTAAATCTCCAAAAGCTCTTCTTCTTACAAGATTTAAATAGTTTCTTCCTTTTACATCATTTCCGCTTCTAGAAAAAGCTTCTGCAGCCATAAGTAGCACATCAGCATAACGAATTGCACGGTAGTTATTAGGATTGGTTAAATTTTGATCTCCAATATTTGCATCACCTTTTCTAGCTAAGTATTTTCTATTAAAGTATCCTGTGTGCTTGTAACCAGTTCCATAACTTGCATTATTTGCTGTTGCCCATGCAGCAATATCTAAAATAGCAACATCTCTTCTGTCGTCACCAACTTCATAAGCATTATATGATGCTTGAGTTGGAAGATTAAAGCTAAAACCTCCATCAAAAAATGGACCTGTGTAATTTCTTATTCCGTTAAAACCTACCGCTACGTTTCCTTCACTGCATTGAAGGCAATCAAAACTTGCACCTTGAGCATCTGTATATTGAACTTCAAAAACTGATTCTGAATTATTTTCGTTATTATTTTCAAAAATTGTGTTGTAGTTTGTTACCAAAGAATACGAATTTGAAAGAATTACTTGATCTAAAACCGCTGCTGCTTGAGGAAATTTATTTTGATATAAATAAACTTTTCCTAATAATGCTTGAGCTGCGCCTTTGGTTGCTCTACCAAGTTGTGAAGGAGTTGCACTTAAATTATTTACAGCATACAAAAGATCGGCTTCTATTGAAGCATAAACATCGGCTACAGAAGATCTTGGTATAGATTTTACATCATCAACTTTAAATCTTTTATCACCATTTAATGGAATTCCTCCAAACCATTTTACTAATTCAAAATGATAATATGCACGTAAAAAACGAGTTTCACCAATTATTTGTTCTTTACCAACAAAATCTGTTTTGTCTTTAAATTCTAAAATATAATTGCAACGTTGCACACCAGCAAACATCCAATCCCAAATGTTTTTTAGGTTATTGTTAACCGATGAATGGTTCATTTCATCTATTTGTTGAATTCCGATAACATCATTAGCACTTTCGCCTCCAGAAAGCGTATTGTCTGAAGCAATTTCGCCAACCAAAACATTCATAAAAGTAGAGTGAAGTAAATCATAAGCTCCGACTAAAGCATCTTTGTAATCTTGCTCTGAATTGAAATAATTTTCAGAATCAATTGAATATTGGACTTTTCTGTCAACAAAATCATCTCCACAAGAAATAATAGCAGTTGCAGTAAACCCCAAAAGTGTTAAAATTAAAATACTATATTTTTTCATAATTGTAAAATTAAAAGTTAAGATTAAGACCTAGCATGTAAATTCTTGGAGTTGGATAAAATCCATAGTCTATTCCGCCTCCAATAGGCAGTCCATTTGTTGCAGCAGGATCAAAACCTCTATATTTTGTAAATGTATAAACGTTGTTAACTGATGCATAAAGTCTTAATCTAGAAATACCAACCTTGTTAGAATAATTAGGATTTAAAGTATATCCTAATTGCACATTTTGAATTCTAAAAAATGAAGCATCTTCTACAAAGTAGCTAGAAAATAAATTATTTGTAGATGCGCCAGTTGTAACTCTTGGAACAGTATTACTTGTTCCTTCTCCAGTCCATCTTCCTAATTGATAATTAAGACGGTTTAAATCTGAAAGTGTTCTTTCGTAATTCCTAACCATATCATTTCCAATAGAAGCATAAGAATAAGCAGCAAAATCTACATTTTTATATTTAACACTCATATTAAAACCTAAAGTAAAATCTGGTAAAGGACTACCTACTTTAGTTCTATCATTAAAGTTAATCACACCGTCACCGTTAACATCTTTATAACGGATATCTCCAGGAGAAGCAACGACACCTAATGCTATCTGAGATGGATGTGCGTCAACTTCAGCTTGGTTTTGGAAAATTCCGTCTGTTTGAAGTCCGTAGAAATATCCTATTGATTCTCCTTCTTGCATTCTTGCAATTGGCAACTGACCAACTCCAAAAGAACCACCTTCAATGAAACCTCTACTATCACTAACTTTAGTAACAACATTTTTAATAGTCGTAACATTAAAATTCACATTGAATGAAAGGCTTTCGCTAAGTTTTTTATTATAGCCTATTGCTAATTCGTACCCTTTGTTTTGTGTAGCACCAGCATTAACTGTTGGAGAAGCACCACCTGGACCAGCAACTCCAGTTATACCAGAAACTGGTAAGTTGTCAATTAGTAAATCTTTTCTACTTTCTATGAAATAATCAGTTGTAATATCCAATTGATTGTTGAAAAATTTTAAATCTAAACCAACATCAAATTTTCTTGCTTTTTCCCACTTTAGTCCAGGATTAGCCAAGCCACCAATAGCAACACCATTAGTAAGTGTATTATCAAATACGTAAGTTGCTTCACCATTTAGTAAACCAACATAACCATTTGGTTTAATTTTATCATTTCCTAAGACACCATAACTGGCTCTTAGTTTCATGAAATTTATCGCTTTAGAATCGACTAAGAAATTTTCTTTAGAGACTACCCAACCTCCAGTTGTTGACAAGAAATAAGCCACTGCATTATCTGGTCCAAATTTTGTAGAAGAGTCTCTTCTAGCCATACCCGAAATTAAATATTTACCTGAGTAATCATATTGTAATCTTGCAAAGTAAGAGTTAAGTCGTTCATCATAAACATAAGAACCAACATTTTTAGAAGTTGGAAGTCCGGTAGTTAGATTAATATCGGCAAAATCCCATGAGTTATTTGGCACATCATAGCCAGTTGCAAACAATCCATTACCCCATTCTTTGGCATTTGAAGTACCTAGAGTTCCAGAAAGATTGTGTTCTCCAAAACTTTTCTTATAATTTAAATACAAATCAAATACATAACTGTTATCATTTATAGCATTTTGTGAAACACTACTTCTTTGCACATCAAATACTTTTCCGCCATAATTTACAATTTTTGAGAAAGAGCGACTTTCAGAATTTGCTGAATTGAATCCGATTTTACTAGTTATAACCAAATCTTTTAAAAGACTATAATCTAAACCAAACGTACCACTAATTCTTTTAATGTTGTAATCATTATAAGTATTGTCTATTTGCGCCAACGGATTGATAACTTCTATACCAAAACCTGCAGTACTTGGCACTAAAGTAAAATTACCATTTGCATCGTAAGGTGAAAGTGTTGCTGGAGTGTTGATTGCATTGAATAATACTGAACCTAACCCATTTTCATTTAATGATTTTCTGTTGATGTAAGAATAATTAACATTAGTATTAATTTTAAGTTTGCTAGTTAAATCTACACCCAAAGACAAAGAAGCTGTATTTCTTTTAAATCCTGATTTAGCTTCTCCAACAATACCTTGTTGAAATAGATGAGAACCACTAACTGCATACGTTATTTTTTCTGAACCACCAGAAACATTCATATCATGACTTGTGATAAGAGCATTGTTACTAAAAACTTCATCTTGCCAATCGGTACCTTTACCCAAATTAGAAACCACTGGATAAGGTAATGGTTGACCACCATTAGCATAACTTTCGTTTAAAAGTAAAGCATACTCAGTAGCATTTAGTAAAGATAATTTTTTAGTAGTTTCTTGATTACCTACATAAGTATTATATGAAAAAGCAGTTTTTGAATTCTTTTTACCATTTTTTGTTTTAATTATTATAACACCATTGGCACCTCTAACTCCATAAATTGCTGCTTGAGCATCTTTTAAAACAGTAATAGATTCAATATCTCCAGGATTAAGAATACTTGGATCAGATAAATTTCCGTCAACTACATATAAAGGTCTGTTATCGCCATTACTTTGAACTCCTCTAATTAAAATATTAAGTCCAGCACCAGGAGCACCAGAATCGGAAGTAACAGTTACTCCTGCCAAAGTCCCTTGCAGTGCTTGTTCAATTTTAATTGGTTTTAATTGATCTATAGTTTTGGTTCCTATAAATCCTACTGCACCAGTAACATCTTTTTTCTTTTGCGAACCATATCCAATAACAACTACCTCTTCAAGAGATTTATTATCTTCAACAAGTTTTACAACAAGTTTTTCAGAACTTGAAACACCTACTTGATAATTCTTGTACCCAATATAAGAAAAAATTAAAACATTTCCTTTGGATAATTTTGAGATTTTAAAATTCCCATCGAGGTCGGTTGTTACTCCAGTGGAAGAATTTTTAACAACAATGTTTACTCCTGGTAAAGGCATGTTGGAATTAGAATCAATTACTTTACCACTTACTTCAATGGATTGTGAATATCCTAATGAGGTAATAAATAGTACAGCAAATAATAAAATTTTAGATTTCATATAAGTTGGTTTAATTGAATTATAAAATTATTGGTATAAATTGATAATTTGACAAAAAGAACCACAACAAAAAACATACATTGAAAAAATATGTTTAATAATTTATTGAATCAATCAAAAAAACCTAGTATTAACAAGAAATTAAGACTATGATGTCAATTAAAAAAAATCAAATTAAAACTAATCGCAAACGTTGTTGTTGTAGTATTGTATAGGTGCTTTGCGTCTAATCTGTATAGTTCTAGATAGAAAGTATGTACTCAACAAGTCCTTGTTCGTGGTCTAAATTCATTTTTTTACGCAAACGATATCGTTTAATTTCAATACTTCGCACAGAGATGTTTAATAATGGTGCAATTTCTTTAGAAGAAAGGTTGAGTCTAAGGTAAGCACAAAGACGTAAATCATTTGGAGTAAGTGATGGATGTGCTTGTTTTACTTTCTTTAAAAAATCTTTGTCAGCAGTATCAAATGCTTCTTTAAAGACATTCCAAGTATCTTCATTAGAAATATTTTTATTGATAGTAGTAATAACTGATTTGATACTTCTTGTTCCTCCTTCTTCGGAAGTCTTTTTTAAATCGTCTTTAATCAACGACAAGAGTTCGTTTTTCTTAATTAAACTCATTGTAGAAACTGCCAATTCTCGACTTTTACTATCTACGTCTTGTGAAAGTTGCTCATTTCGTAGTTTCATCAACTGCTGTTCAGACTCGAGTTCTTTAATTTCTAGCAAAAGATTGTTCTCTTCAATTAACTTTTTTTCTTGTTTTTGATAGTATTTCTTATACGATCTGTTAATATAATAAGCTCCAATTATACCTAGAATTATATATAGAATTATTGCGAAGTTTGTAGCATACCAAGGCTTTAAAACTGTAAAATTATAACTAGCAACATTTTCTGGTGCAGAATTGGCCACTCTAGCTCTAACTTTAAAAGTATATTCGCCAGAAGAAAGGTTTTTAAAATTAACGGTAGGTTTTGCACTCCATTCACTCCAATCTTCTTGAAATCCTTCTAATAAATACTGATATTCTGCATTGATATATTTATTATATTCTGGAACTGTATAACTAAAAGTGATGTTATTTTCATCATATTCAAAATCTCTAGGCCCAATAATAGAACAATTAGTACTCTTTTGATTCAGCTTATTTATGCTAATATTTGATATAGAAACACTATAATTTTTAAAACTCAAATCATTGATATTGATAGTATAATATCCGTCTGTTGTTCCAATTAGATAAACCGAGTTGGATAATTGGGTAATATTTTCATATCCCAACATAGAATTGGTAAGTGATGATGGAATTGGAATAGCATTTTGCTTTAGCTGAAAACTAAGTTTACTAAGCGAAAAATAATGGATATAATTTTTTGAAAACAACCAAATTTTATTTGAATTATCTACAATTAATTTTCCCGATGTATATTCATCTTTTTCAAAAACAGAGCTCAACAAAGAGTCTTTCTCAAACTTTTTAGTTTTTTCGTTTAGCTTAAAAATTCCTTCTTTATAAGCATAATAAATCGAATTATTATACTTGGTTAAACTAGCATTTTTACCTTTTTTAGGATTAGAATAAGTACTAAAATTTAATGCTTTATCAAAAGTTTTATTCATCTGAAATCTAAAAACTCCTTTATATTCATGGCTAATATAAACTTCGTTTTGATTGGTAATTTCAAAATACCTTGAAGAATAATCAAATCCAGCAACTTTATTTCTAAAAACCCATTGATTGTTTATTTTTTCTAGAATTGAAATTCCATAATAATTACCTTGTAATAAAAAATTACTGTGATTAGGAACCGATTCTAACTTCCAAGTTCCTGACTGTGAAAAAATGCTTTTAGCCGATTCATTTTCTACAATAAATGTTCCTGAATCATGACCACAAAAAAGCGAACCTTGGTATTCAAATAATGACCAAACCTGACCTTTGGTTCCGGTTACAAGTTTAAAAAAATTATTTCCTTCAAAATTTTTACAAAATAAACCTTGATTGGTTCCAATATATAATTTTCCGTTATGAAGAATTGAAGTGTAAACAGTACCTAGAATTCCAGTATCATCAGAATAACTTTTAACTGGCGATTGAAGGTTGATACAATTGATACCATTATCGAGTCCTATCCATAAATTTTTATCTATATCTTCAAATAGTGACAATGCAGTATTATTACTAAGTCCTTTATTTTGAGTTATGTGGTATTTTATCTTTCCTGCTTCTGTAATTATAAAAATTCCGTTCGAAACTGTTCCCAATGCAAAACTTCCATCAGATAATAATTGGCTTGAATAAATGCTGCTAACATCAATTTGTGAATCGGCATCAGTAGTGAATTTTGATAAATTAGAATTAAGTAATTTATAAAACCCATTCATTTGAGTTTGAATAATTAATCCATCATCCTTTCCAAAAATATTTACAATTTTACTTTTTTGTAAAACAGGATTATTAGATACCAATTTACTTTTACCGTTTTCAATTTCAAAAAGTCCTTCATTTACTACTTGAAAATAGATTGCATTATTGACTTTAATGGCTTTGGTTATGCTGTTTTTAGGTGTTATAATTTTAAAATTAGTAGTCTTTGTATCATAAATATAAATTCTACTTAACGACTGAAAAACTACCCATTGTTCATAATTAATTATATTCCAAAATTGCTCATCGTCAAGTAGTTTATTTTTTATTGACTTACTGAGCGAAGTATACTTTAATTGACCATTTGCTTGTCTTCTCCAAAAGCCAAATTCCATATAACAGCCAGTAAAAATTTTATCCTCAATTACTTTTACTGATCTAATAATAGTTTCATTAGGCGATGGATTTAAGGTCCAATTAGAACCATTAAACTCTAAAAGACCTTCGTTGTTAGCAAAATAAATAAACCTGTTCTTATCTTGCGATATCATCCAATTTTGATTACCTGCACCGTAAAGTGCAGATGAATATCTTACTAGTGGAGGAAGTTCTTGAGAAATCCCTAATAAACTTGATAGAATTAAAAAATATGATAAATATTTTGCCAACTTTTTTATAATTTAATTTTTAAAGATACTATAATTTCTGAAATTTTGAAATGATAATAAAAAAACACGTCCAAACAGAACGTGTTATTAATTGTAATTAATCAGGGTTTATTTTTTGATAAATCTTTTAGATTTAACTAGTCCGTTTGACGTAATTTTTACAATATAAATCCCGCTTTTAAAACTTGCTACATCAATGGTTGCTTCATTAGTTCCAGGAAAACTTGAATACACTTCTTGTCCTAAAACATTATAAACAGAAATAGCTTCAATGCTCTCTTTAAGTTCAATTGATAATTTATCTGATACAGGATTAGGATACATTTTAACTTGAGAAGTTTCAAAAGTTGAAGTTGTTAAAGGTGCCGTTGCAGAAAAATAAACATTGTCTATATAAACTATACCGGGTGTAATACCAGCAACATCAAATTTATATTGAAACCAAGTTGCAGGATTGAATCCTAAAGAAGTAAAATAAGACAAAGGAATTGTTACACTTTTCCATGTATTTAAAACAATTGGTTCGTTTACCGATATTGTATAAACTTTTTCAACAACTGGAGCGTTTGATATCAAGTATAAATTGAATGTAGTTGCATTAGGTGACCAATAATCAAAATGTACATATTGCATACCTGCAGCAGTAAGGTTGGTTTGAATGTATCCAGCGCCAAAACCAGCAACGTTAAAATCATATTTAAGTGCAAGATTTACTGCAGCTGAGGGATCTAAATCTGGTTCGCCAGCAAGTGATCCAAACGAATACTGATAAGTATTAGAATAAGTTTCGCCATACATACTAATTACTTGTGCTGGAGCCAAAGTTGGAACCGGTGCAGGTGAAGTTGGTGAAGGCAAAACTGGTGGTGGAGCAACATTAGTTCCTCCAGCAATGTCATCTATTAAATATGTTCCGGTTGCATTGTTATTAAAATCTGTAAAGATTACGATTCTACCATAATTTCCTAAACCAGGACCAAAGTCAAGGCTAATATTTTGCCAACCTGTTCCACTTGAAGTAAATGGAAGTTCTACGTCTGGAGTTGTACCTAACTCAAATTTTAGTAAGTGACTTCCGCTACCTGTTGTTGATGTTTCTTTAAATCTAAATGTGATGGTATTGTTGGTATTATCTGCAAGATTCACATTTTGAGCAAACACCTTTTGAGCGTTGTCATACAATTGAGCGCCACCAATAATTTGCATAACATCATCTCCTGCATCAGTTGTTAAAGAAGTTGTACAATTGTCGCCTACCATAAGCTGGTTTGCCGTACTAAAATTAAATGGTAATGATTGTGCATTTCCTATTGAAAATAACAAAAGAAAAATAAATAAAGTAATTTTTTTCATAATAGTTTGATTAAGGTTTAAGATTAATTTGATTTCATAAATTTAACATTTAAACCTCATCAACTAAGGAATTTGATAATATAGAAACTATACAGTTAACAAATATTTATTTTTTTATACTAAATTTTATAGTTTATTCAAATTACACTAGGCTTTACAGAGAATTTATTAATTACTAAAAAATATTTTATATCCTATTTACATCGGTATAGTTGAGGGAATGTATAGGTGATAATCTTAAAAAAAGTTTTTTTATATTTGATTAATATGTTACAACATACTTATTCTTAACCCATAACCTCTTAATTATCAGAATTATAAAAAAAGCCACTATGTAATTACAATAATGGCTTCTAAAATAGGTTGTAAATTTGTTATTCTATAATAACTTTTGATGTTTTAGTATTAATTCCATCAGATATTTTAACAAAATATACTCCTGCATAAAGTGTTTGAACATCAAAATAACACATCGTACTTCCTTGATATAAAGTTTGAGTTTGTATAATTTTACCAAGCTCATCTATAAGCACAACCTTTAAATCGGTTGCTGTAAGTTGTGTTTGAATTGCGATAAAATCGTTTGCAGGATTAGGATAAATTATTGCTTTCAATTTATTAGATTCAAAATTAGCAAAACCTAAAACAGGATTGTATACCGAAGTAGTTTCAGTAATTGAAGTAACTTTTACTGCATTTTTAACACCATAAAAAGTTGGTCCAACTGCATAAGGATAAGCTGAATTGTGATTAGCATCAACAGTACAGAAATAAGCATAAGTTCCAGATGGATATTCGGGTGTAACACAAAAACGACCATTGTGAATATCTAAATAATCTGATTGTGAGTGAGATACAAATTCATAATCTTCTTTAAAATACCC
>JAIEMH010000364.1 GCA_019752245.1 Flavobacteriaceae bacterium | reverse complement strand
AAGAGGTTATAATTTTCCGGTTGCATTAGAAGGTGCTTTAAAATTAAAAGAAATCTCCTACATTCACGCAGAAGGTTATCCAGCTGCAGAAATGAAACACGGACCAATTGCTTTAATTGATGAAAAAATGCCAGTAGTTGTTATTGCTCCAAAGCAAGGACATTATGACAAAGTGGTAAGTAATATCCAAGAAATTAAATCTAGAAGTGGAAAAATCATTGCTGTAGTAACTAAAGGAGATACACAAGTAAAAGAATTAGCAGACCACGTAATTGAAATTCCAGAAACATCCGATGCTTTATCTCCGTTGTTGACAACTATACCATTGCAATTATTGTCTTACCATATTGCAGTTTTAAGAGGATGTAATGTTGATCAACCAAGAAATTTAGCAAAATCTGTTACCGTAGAATAAATGTAAACATAAATATATTAGTTAAAAAGCGAGATTTATTCTCGCTTTTTTATTTTATATGAAAATAATTTTATTTGAGATTAATGCAATTATTTCTATATATTTTATATGTATGCATACTATTTTTTATGATTTTAACAATAAGTTAATAAAAACTTAAATAAATCATAAATATCAAATAAGTAGAAAACCTACATAAACGTTATTAATTGTGAAAATAATAGTCGCTTTTTTTATTAATATAAAAATTATTTGTATTTTGGCTACTTAAACCAACAAAATCAAACCTAATGAAGATTTATTATTTTATTTTGACATTGTTTTTTTGCAGCATCTCGTTTGCTCAAAGTTCAATTTCAGGTTCGGTAAAAGACAATAAAAACGAACCAATTTCCGGCGCAAACATTAAAGTTGTTGGCGAATCTTCGGGAACTGTCACAGATGCGGATGGTAAATTTACTATCAAAGTTACCAAAAAGCCACCTTTTACGGTAGAAATTTCAAGTATCGGATTTGCTACTAAAAAAGTTGATGTAACATCAGCTGCACAAAAAGTTGAAGTTTCCTTAGAAAGTGTAGACACTCAACTTGACGAAATAGTAGTTTCTGCATCTAGAACTCCAGAGCGAGTAAAAGAATCTCCAGTTACTATTGAAAGGATGACTATAAAAGACATCAAAAAAACAGCTTCGCCATCATTTTACGATGGTCTAGAAAACTTGAAAGAGGTTCAAATGAATACTAGTAGTATGTCGTTTAAATCTATCAATACTAGAGGTTTTGCTACTGTTGCTAATACAAGATTTATGCAGTTAGTTGATGGAATGGATAATTCATCGCCGCTTTTAAACTTTGTTTTAGGAAACTTAATTGGTATTTCTGAAATTGATGTTCAAAGTGTTGAGTTATTGCCTGGTGCTTCATCAGCTTTATACGGTGCGAATGCATTCAATGGTATTTTGTTTATGAATAGTAAAAGTCCATTCACCAGCCAAGGTGTAACTGCGTATGTAAAATACGGACAAACTAATCAAAAAGCAGCTGGTGCTAGAGATTATGCAGACTATGGTGTTAGAGTTGCTCATGCTTTTACAAAACACTTTGCAGCTAAAGCAAACTTTTCTTTCATGAAAGGTACTGATTGGTTTGCAACAGATTATAGAGATAAAGATTTAGTTAATAATATAGGGTTGGACAGATCTTATCAAAATTATAACGGAATAAACGTTTATGGTGATGAAGCTACTACAAATCTTAGAGGTGTTGCAACTGGTCTATTTAATGCTGGAGCGATTAATGCAGCTCAATTAGCAGTTTTCAAATCAATTTTACCTAATAACAATGTAAGTAGAACAGGATATAATGAGGTTGATTTGACCGATAATAAGGTTAGAAATGCTAAAATTGATTTTTCATTACATTTTAAACCATGGGCAAATGATACTGAAATTATTTGGCAAAGTAAATTTGGTTTTGGTAACACCGTATATCAAGGTGCTAATAGATACTATTTGAATGGATTCTTCATGCAACAACATAAGTTAGAGTTAAAAGGGAAGAACTTTTTCGTTAGAGGATATTTTACAACTGAAGACGGTGGAAACTCTTATGATATGTTATTTACAGGTCTTAATATTAATAGAATGTGGAAAGCGGATAAGGTTTGGTTTGGAGAATATGCCGCTAATTATGTTTCATCTACATTAGGAGGCGCTACTCCACAACAAGCTCATGCAAATGCTAGAGCTGCTGCGGATAATGGAAGATTAATACCCGGAACAGATGCTTTTAAAAATGCTTTCAATAAAGTCATTGCTGATCCAGATGTTTTAACAGGATCGAAACTTGTTGATAATTCTCACATGTATCATTCGGATGCAAACTATAATTTTAAAGATATTATAAAAGCAGCAGAAATTCAAGTTGGAGGATCTTTTAGATTATATGAGTTGAATTCAGGAGGAAGAATTTATACTGATAAAAATAGTCAAATAAACTATAACGAATATGGTTTCTACACACAAGTGCAAAAGAAACTGATGGAAGATAGATTAAAATTTACTGGATCTGTACGCTATGATAAATCTAAAAACTTTGATGGTAACTTTTCTCCAAGAGTGTCTTTAGTGTACTCTGCTGGAGATCAAAAAAATCATAACTTTAGAGGATCTTTTCAAACCGGTTTCCGTAACCCAACTACTCAGGATCAATACATCGGATTCAATGTAGGAAGTGCCGTTTTGCTTGGATCAGCTTCTGATAACTTGACTAGATATTCTGAAACTTTGCCAATTAATAGTTATAGCGATGCAAATGCAACAACATATTCAGGTGGAACTACAGCGACTATTAATGGTAACAATGCATATTACAATTCATACACTGCTACATCTGTTCAACAATATAGCGCTTTGAAAGATAGTAATCCTGCTGCTGCTGCTGCATTATTAAGAAAAACTAGAGTTGGCTTAGTAAAGCCAGAAACAGTTAAAGCATTTGAATTAGGATATAGAGGACAAATTAAAAAATTCTCTTATGATATTAACGGATACTATAACATTTATAATGATTTTATTGGTAATATTAATGTTGTAGCGCCAACTTATGGTGTTGCTCAAGACTCACCAAACGCATATGTTCCTAATCCAGTGGCTACGCCAACGGCAAATTTAGGAGAGCAGTCGGTTCATGCATTGTATAATGATAATGTAAGAACATTTCAACTTTACACCAATACAGATATTGAAATTAAATCTATTGGTTTTGGCGCAGGAGTAAGTTATAAATTACCTGGAAATTTTGATATAGGAGCAAATTACAACTACTCTCAATTTGATTTTGATCAATCTAAAGACCCAAGTTTTGAAGCAGGATTTAATACACCAAAACATAGAGTAAAAGCTTCTATTGGAAACGAGAAATTATTCAAAAACTTTGGATTTAATATTAGTGGAAGATGGAATAGCGAATATTTATGGCAATCAACTTTTGCGGATGGTATGATTGATGCAGCAACAGTTATTGATGCTCAAATTAATTATAGCATTCCTAAATTGAAATCAGTTATTAAAGTTGGAGCTGCCAATTTAGGAGGACAAGAATACCAACAAGTTTTAGGTGCTGGATCAATTGGGCAACAATATTTTGCTTCTTGGACCATAACGCCATAATTTATTTTTAATAATAACATATAATATTTTAAGATTATGATAAAAAATTTCAAATGGCTACTCTTGGTTTCATTAACCTTTGTAGCTTGTAATAATGATGACGATGTCACAGCAGATGCAAATTCATCTGATGGTTTGCCACTAACTTCGGGATCAGCTAATTTTTCAAAATATGTTGCTTTGGGAGATTCATTTGCAGCAGGTTTTAGCGATAATGCGTTGTTTATTGAAGGACAAAAAGGTGCTTATCCAAATGTTTTAGCGCAACAATTTGCTTTAGCTGGTGGAGGTGCTTTTACTACTCCATTTATGGCAGATAATGTAGGTGGACTGCTTTTGGGCGGATTTCAGGTTTCTGGACCAAGGCTATATTTTAATGGTTCTTCACCTGTTCCGGTTGCTGGACCACCAACTACAGAAATAACAACTCATTTGTCAGGATCATTCAATAACATGGGAGTTCCTGGAGCTAAAAGTTTTCATTTACTAGCGCCAGGTTATGGTAATCCTGCAGGAGTAGCTACAGGTACTGCAAGTCCTTATTTTTCTAGATTTTCTTCAAGTACTACTACTACAGTTTTGGCAGATGCCTTAAGTCAATCACCAACTTTCTTTTCTTTGTGGATTGGTGGAAATGATGAACTTGGTTATGCTACCGCTGGAGGTGATGCAAGTGTTAATCCATTAACGCCAACTGCTACATTTGATGGAGCGTATAATGCTTTGGCATCACAACTATCTGCTGGTGGTAAAAAAGGTGTTGTTGCCAATTTACCTTATGTAACAACTCTTCCTTATTTTTATGTAATTAAATACAATCAATTAACTCAGGCTAATTTGACTGTTGGTGGAGTTAATCAAGTTAATAATTTAAATGCTCAATTGTATGGTCCATTGCACAATGCTTTAGCGTTTTTGGGTCAAGGAAATAGAATCAATCTTTTGTCTACAACAGGTAATAATCCAATGTTAATGGTTGATGAAAATTTAACTGATTTATCAGCAAGTTTAACAGCTGTTTTGATTGGTGGTGGATTGAATGCGCAAACAGCAGCAGCTTTTGGACAGGTATTTGGAAGAGCAAGACAGACTTTGCCTACAGATTTAATTTGTTTAAGTGCTTCATCTAGAATAGGTCAAACGCCTTCAGTTGCGGTTGATGGAGTTGCTTCTCCTTCTCCTTCTTTAGGTCAATTGGGAATTACATTTCCTCTTCCTGATAGGTATGTATTATTGCCAAGTGAAGTAGATGAAATTAAAATTGCTACAGATGCTTACAATGTTACAATTCAAGCTGCAGCAACTGCAAATAATTTAGCTTTCGTTGATGCCAAAGCCATTATGACTCAATTGGGTAGTGCAGCAGGGATTTCTGGAAATGGTTATACTCTAACTTCGACTTTCGTAACAGGTGGTGCTTTCTCTCTTGACGGAGTACATCCAAGTCCAAGAGGATATGCTTTAATAGCTAATAAATTCTTAGAAGCAATAAATTCTAAATATGGTTCTAATTTTAAAGGAGTTGATTTAGGAAAATATAGAATATTATTTCCTGCAAATCCAGCAAATTTTTAGTAAAAAAATAAATAAATAGTTATAAACCACCAACTTTAGTCGGTGGTTTTTTTGTTTGTAAAATATCGATTTCATTATCTTTTTGATTTTGTGTTGAAAAAAAATCAAAATTTATATAAAAAAACACTTTTTAGTATTGATTTTCTATTTAGAAAAATTATCTTTGCACTCTGAAAAAAGACATCATTTTTTCATTTCTAAAACGCTATTAAATAAATACATAAGCAATGTCAAAAGCAATAGGAAAAGTTTCTCAAATCATCGGGCCAGTAGTTGACGTAGTATTCAACACTAAAGACGCTGAATTACCAAAAATTTACGATTCATTAGAAATCACTAAAAAAGATGGTACGTTATTAGTACTTGAAGTGCAATCTCACATTGGTGAAGACACTGTTCGTACAATCTCTATGGATTCTACGGATGGTTTAAGTAGAGGTACAGATGTAGTTTCTACAGGAAATCCAATTCAAATGCCAATCGGTGCAGATGTTTACGGACGTCTTTTCAACGTAATTGGGGATGCGATTGATGGTTTAGGAAATTTACCAAAAACAGGCGAAAACGGAATGTCAATTCACCGTCAAGCACCAAGATTTGAAGATTTATCTACTTCTTCTGAAGTTTTATTCACGGGTATTAAAGTAATCGATTTAATTGAGCCTTACTCTAAAGGTGGTAAAATTGGATTGTTTGGTGGTGCTGGTGTTGGTAAAACAGTATTAATTCAGGAGTTAATTAATAACATTGCAAAAGGTCACGGTGGTCTTTCTGTATTCGCAGGAGTAGGAGAAAGAACACGTGAAGGAAATGACTTACTTCGTGAGATGTTAGAGTCAGGAATTATAAAATATGGTGAAGAATTCATGCACTCTATGGAAAATGGAGGATGGGATTTAACCAAAGTTGATAAACCAGGAATGAGAGAGTCTAAAGCTACTTTCGTTTTCGGTCAAATGAATGAGCCACCAGGAGCAAGAGCTCGTGTTGCGTTATCAGGATTATCTATTGCAGAATATTTCCGTGATGGTGCTGGTTCAGATCAAGGTAAAGACGTACTTTTCTTCGTTGATAATATCTTCCGTTTTACACAGGCAGGTTCAGAGGTGTCAGCACTTTTAGGACGTATGCCATCTGCGGTAGGTTACCAACCAACATTAGCAACAGAGATGGGTGCAATGCAAGAAAGAATTACATCTACTAAAAAAGGATCTATTACATCTGTACAAGCGGTTTACGTTCCTGCGGATGACTTAACCGATCCAGCTCCAGCAACAACGTTTGCTCACTTAGATGCAACAACAGTATTGTCTCGTAAAATTGCTGAGTTAGGTATTTATCCAGCGGTTGATCCATTGGATTCAACTTCAAGAATTTTAACGCCACAAATTTTAGGAGACGAACATTACGATTGTGCTCAAAGAGTAAAAGAAATCCTTCAAAAATACAAACAACTTCAAGATATCATCGCTATCCTTGGTATGGAAGAGTTGTCAGAAGAAGATAAATTATCTGTATCAAGAGCACGTAGAGTTCAACGTTTCTTATCTCAACCATTCCACGTTGCAGAACAATTTACAGGTATTCCTGGAGTATTGGTTGATATTAAAGATACTATCAAAGGATTTAACATGATTATCGATGGTGAATTAGACCACTTGCCAGAAGCAGCTTTCAACCTTAAAGGAACCATTGAAGACGCTATCGAAGCAGGACAAAAAATGTTAGCAGAAGCGTAAGAATTAGGATTAAGGAATCAAAGAATTAGGATTTAACTATTCCTAAATCCCAAATCCTAAATCCAGAATCCTAAATAAAAAATTATGATTTTAGAAATAGTATCACCAGAAGCTACATTATTCAAAGGCGAAGTAACCTCGGTAACTTTACCAGGTGTTGATGGTTCGTTTCAAATATTGAACAACCACGCGCCAATAGTTTCTATTTTAAAACAAGGAACAGTAAAAATTACTGCTGCAAGTTTTCATTTTGGCAAAGAAGTAGAGTCGAAATTTACGAAAGTAAATGATCAAAACTTCAATCTAGAAATTTCTTCAGGAACTATTGAAATGAAAGACAATAAAGTAATTGTTTTAGCCGACTAAGACAATTCAAAATAAAAGTAAAAAGCCAAGCAGTAATGTTTGGCTTTTTTTATTCTGAACTTGTTTCAGATTCTTTTTTAGAAGCTATTTCCAGCTATGCGCTACAAGATTTTGGTATAAAAACAATTTTTCTACGGCGCAAAAAGAGCTTCCGTTGGTCGCTTTTTTACACCAAGAAAAATAAGTTTTTACACCAAAATGCTTTCCACTTCTATCTGGGCTAAAAATCAGTGATGATATGGCGACTATTCTTTTACGAATTCCATAATATCACCTGGCTGGCATTCTAATATCTCGCAGATTAATTCCAAAGTAGAAAAGCGAATTCCTTTTGCCTTTCCAGTTTTTAATATAGAAATGTTAGCCGTTGTAATTCCAACATGCTCAGCCAATTCATTAGAACGCATTTTTCTCTTGGCTAACATTACATCTAAGTTTATTATTATTGGCATAGTTATATCATTAAATCACTTTCTTCTTTCATGTTTTTTGCGATCTTAAAAATTTCACTAATAACCATAAAAAATAATCCTAGGCTAACAGAAATTAAAAACGAATCATAACCACCAAAATCTAAAGTTAGACCTAAATGATTTCTTTCAACCGCATTATAAACAAATAAAGAAATCGTACTAATAACAGATGAAGCAATAACTAATTTTCCAATTAAATTAAATAATCTTACAACTTCATCATTAAAAATTTCTCTTTTTTGAAAAAGACCAACCAATTTTCTTAATAAATATATGCTATAAAAAAACAACAATCCGCTAATAATATTTACAAAAACAACTATTTTAGCAAGAATAGTTACAGCTAAAATTTCTTGGCCTTTTATTTTAATTGGAATATCAATGTCAGAACTAAATAAATAAAATGGAATAAAAATTAGCATTCCTGCAATTGAAATAAGGGTAAAAAACCAAAATAGATCTAATACTGTTTTCAAAATGTTCAATTTTTTCATGTTTCATGTTTTAAGATTCCTCACAAATATATAAAAATTATTATAAAACAATAATAAAATATCAAAAAACAATATATTTAATAAAATTCCTATTCCATCAACTTTTTCTACATTTGTATAAATGAAACAACTCCCAAAATCATTATCTCAAAAACTAGAACAACGTAAGCAAAACAATGCCTTGCGTAAATTGCCTTTAGGAAATAATTTAATAGATTTTGCTTCCAATGATTACTTAGGTTTTGCTCGTTCCGAAGAGATTTTCAATCAAACGCATAATTATCTTTTAGAAAATAATCTAAAGATTAACGGAGCAACAGGTTCGCGGTTAATTTCGGGAAACCACAATTTATACCAAATCACAGAAGATTTCATTGCTAATTTTCATCAATTTGAAGCAGCTTTAATTTTCAATTCGGGTTACGATGCTAATGTAGGTTTCTTTAGTTCGGTTCCGCAACGCAACGATATTATTCTTTATGACGAATTATGTCACGCATCAATCCGCGACGGAATCCAAATGAGTAATGCCAAATCCTATAAATTTCAACATAATGACTTTGAAGATTTAGAGAAAAAAATTAAAAATTTAGAGTTAAACATCAATAATCAAGAAATTTATATTGTCACAGAATCTGTTTTCTCAATGGATGGCGATACACCAAATCTAGAAGAATTATCCAATCTCTGTGAAAAATACAATTGCCATTTAGTTGTTGACGAAGCACATGCCTTAGGAGTTTTTGGTGATTTCGGACAAGGATTAGTTCAAAGTCAAGAATTACAAAAAAAAGTTTTTGCAACAATTATAACCTTCGGAAAAGGATTGGGTTGCCATGGCGCAGCAATTTTAGGAAGTCAAGAATTAAAAAACTATCTAGTCAATTTTGCAAGAAGCTTTATTTATACAACTGGACTTTCACCACATTCAGTTGGAACAATTTATGTTGCCTATCAACATTTAAAATCTGAAAAAGAAGCTATTCAAAATCTAAAAAGAAATATTCAATTTTTCAATCAAGAGAAATTGCAACTTGGCTTAAAACCGCTTTTTGTTTACAGTAAATCGGCAATTCAATGCGCCATAATTCCGGGAAATGAAAAGGTGAAGTCAATCGCAACACAACTTCAACAAAACGGATTTAGCGTTAAAGCAATCCTCTCACCAACCGTTCCAGAAGGACAAGAGCGATTGCGTTTTTGTTTGCATTCTTACAATTCTGAAAAAGAAATCTCTAAAGTATTACAATTGTTGAGTACTTTTGTGTTTTAATTAAAATATGGAAGAGCAATTTCAGCTTATCGGTCGTTATCAATATTCCTCTGAAGCAATAATTTATAAAGGCAAATTGGAGTCTGAAGGAATTGAAGTGTATATTAGAGATAACAATATTGTTGATTCAAATCCTTTATATAGCAATGCCGTTGGCGGCATTAAATTATTTGTAAAAAATGAAGATGTTGCTAAAGCTCAAATTATTTTATCTGAAGTAAGTCAATACTCCTTAGACGACAACAATCAACTTATTAAATGTCCAAAATGTAATGCAGAACAAGTTGATATGGTAACTTCTATAAAAGATGTGAAATCTTTTTTAGCATTTCTTTTTTCGGTTTTAATTATATTTATTCCGTTTTATTCTAAGTATAAGTATAAATGTCAATCATGTAAATTTGAATTTAATTAATGAAACTATTTATAACAGGAATCGGCACCGATGTAGGTAAAACCATAACATCAGCCATTATAACACAAGCACTAGAAGCCGATTATTGGAAACCCATTCAAGCAGGCGATTTAGACAATTCTGACAGTCATAAAATTCAGCGCTATATTTCTAACGATAAAACTGTTATTCACCAAAACAGCTATAAACTAAACACGCCGGCAAGTCCGCATTTAGCTGCTAAAATAGACGGAATCGCCATAGATTTACAGCAAATCGTTGAACCTAAAACTTCAAATCATCTTGTAATTGAAGGCGCAGGCGGATTGTTAGTTCCGTTAAACGAAACCGATTCTATCATCGATTTAGTTCAAAATGATTATAAAGTAATTCTGGTGTCGCGTCATTATTTAGGAAGCATTAACCACACTTTATTATCGTTTGAAGCTTTAAAAAACCGAAATATAAAAGTTGATGGAATCATTTTTTCTGGAGATGAAAACCAGGCTACCGAAGAAATTATACTAAACAAAACCAAAGCCAAGTTCATAGGTCGAATTGACAACGAACCGTATTTTGACCAAAATGTGATTCAATATTACGCCGATTTGTTTAGAGAAAACTTGCTAAATCTGTAACTTCTGAAATTAAAAACCCTGATGAATTTTTCACAAAGAGACAAAAAATACAACTGGCATCCATATACCCAACATAAAACAGCAGCCGATTTTCCAGCCATAACCAAAGGAAAAGATGCCCTACTTTGGGATGAAAACGGCAAGGAATATGTTGACGCAATTGCTTCATGGTGGGTAAATCCTTTTGGACATTCCAATACTGTAATTGCCGAAGCTATTTACAAACAACTTACAACATTAGAGCACGTTTTATTTGGCGGATTCACACACGATAAAGCGGTAGAATTATCAGAAAAATTGATAGCAATTCTACCCTCAAACCAACAAAAAATCTTCTATTCCGATAATGGTTCTACCGCAGTTGAAGTTGCGTTAAAAGGTGCGCTCCAATTTTTTTATAACAAAGGAAATAAACGAACTAAAATTATAGCATTTGAAGACGCTTTTCACGGCGATACTTTTGGTGCTATGGCTGCAAGTGGAATTTCATTTTATACACAAGCTTTTCAAGGATCGCTTCTAGAAGTAGTTCGAGTTCCAATTCCAACACCAGGAAACGAAGAAAATGCAGTACAAATTTTAAAAGAATATTTAGAAACCAACGAGTTTGCTGCATTCATTTTCGAACCATTAGTTCTTGGTGCAGCAGGAATGGTAATGTATCAACCCGATGTTTTAGATAAAATGATTGCACTTTGCAAACAAAATAATGTCTTCACTATTGCTGACGAAGTCATGACAGGTTTTGGTAAAACTGGTAAAACATTTGCCACAGATTATCTACAAAACAAACCCGACATGATGTGTCTTTCAAAAGCATTAACTGGAGGAACAATTCCAATGGCAATTACCACATTCACTCAAGAAATCTTCGACGGATTTTACGATGACGATGTCAATAAAGCCTTGTTTCATGGTCACACTTTTACCGCAAATCCAACAGGTTGTGCCGCAGCTTTGGCAAGTATCGATTTATTGCAAACCAACGAAATGCAAGACAATATCCAACGCGTTAATCAATCGCATTTGGCATTCCAATCGAAAATAAAAAACCATCCAAAAGTAAAAACAACACGAGTACTCGGAGTAATATTTGCGCTAGAAGTAAAAACCGAAAACGCAGAAACCTATTACGGAACCATGCGCACCAAACTCTACAACTTCTTCATCGAAAACGGCGTAATTTTGCGTCCGGTAGGAAACATAATTTACATTTTACCACCTTACATCATCACCGAAAATCAGTTGCAAAAAGTCTATCAAACAATCGAAAATGCTTTACAAATAGTGTAATTTTGTAGCGAATCGCTTGGGCTTTATCAGCAATCCATTTTCCTGCCGCAGGAACTCGCTTTTTTTATTGCGTTGCCTTCGAGAACCTCAGGCAACGCAATAAAAAAGAGCTAAAACAATTCCAGCGTCAGGGCTAAACGATAAACTAGTAGAACTTTTGAAAACTAAAATCGCCATAACATCACTTGCATCCATTTCACCTTTAGGAAAAAATCCTGATGCTATTTGGTACAATTACCTTTCTAACAAAACATTAATTTCAACCAAAGAATTCAACGGAAGTAATCAATTTGTAGCCACAATTCCGCAAGAGATTAGACAAGAAATAGAAGATTTAAGAAAAAGTGAAATCAAATACAAAGCCTTAGACGAAACGGTTTTACTTGCTATTCTAGTGTCGCGCAAAGCCATAAAAAATGCTGGTTGGAAAAATGGTGACGACTTCGGAATCAACATTGGATCCTCTCGTGGCGCCACACAATTATTCGAAAAACACCACCAAGAATTTCTAGAAACCGGTAAAACAGCAACTTTAGCATCGCCAACCACCACATTAGGAAATATAGCATCTTGGGTAGCACACGATTTAAAAAACAACGGACCCGAAATTTCGCATTCCATAACCTGTTCTACCGCTTTGCATGCCGTTTTAAATGCCGTTGCATGGTTACAATCGGGTATGGCAACCAAGTTTTTAGTTGGCGGAAGTGAAGCACCATTGACAGCATTTACAATTGCGCAAATGAATGCTTTGAAAATTTATGCAAAAGAAGAATCTGAATATCCATGTCGTTCTTACGATTTTACAAAAACCAAAAACACCATGGTTCTTGGTGAAGGCGCATCGGTAGCTTGTCTAGAAATTGGTAAAAACCCAAACGCAATGGCTTACATAGAAGGCATTGGCTATGCCACAGACGATATCGAACACAACATATCCATTTCTGACGAAGCTAATTGTTTTCAAAAATCCATGAAAATGGCCTTGCAAAATACCAATCTTGAAGATGTTGATGCCATAGTAATGCACATGCCAGGAACTTTAAAAGGCGACACATCCGAATATAAAGCCATCCTAAAAACATTTGGCGAAAGCCATCCAATGCTCACAACCAATAAATGGAAAGTAGGCCACACCTTTGGCGCATCTGGAATGTTAAATTTGGAATTGGCACTCTTAATGATGCAGCACAATCAATTCATAAGTGTTCCATTTGCTGAAAAGCAAGTAGAAAGAAAATCAATAAAAAAAGTTTTGATAAATGCGGTTGGTTTTGGCGGTAATGCTGTTAGTATTTTATTGTCCAAAGAGTTTTAAATGTATCTAAATCTATTCTCTATTTTCTTTTTTCCTAAATGATGTGTAAATCGAGAAAAGTATCGGAACTAAAATTAAAACCATCATAAAGGGTAAAAACCATTTCCCTAATCCGTTTGTAGTTCCTTTAGAAGTTTCTATCGTTTTAAAATCAATTATTAGAAATAGAATTATCAATACTAATTTCAAAAACCTAATGAGTTTGGTCATATTAGTGTATTGTTCTTGTGCGTTTTCTTCGGTTATTTCGACAGTGTAATTAAAGGTTTCTGGTTTTTTAATTATAAATGCCAAAAATGCAAACATTACAGTTCCCATAATTGGCAAAAAGAAAATAGTAACTTTTGGTCCATAACTATCAACTTCTCCTAAGCCATTGTAATGTGTTGGAATATTTTCTGGTAAGGTTGTAAAAGACACAATTGCCATTAGCCAAAAAGCCAACAGTGCGATGTAGCTTGATACTTCAATAATTTTATCTAATGAAGTAAGTTGAAGTTTAATTTTTGGTCTTTTTTCCATAGTTATAAAGATTCAAAATTCGTGAAAAGGAATAGTTTTTACAAATTAAAATTCTATAATTTGTAAATTCTCACAGCGCTACTTCTCTAATTCTTTCACTTTCTCATAAACCCAATCGCTTTCCCAACCTTTACGGAGTAAGTAATCACAGAATTTTTTTCGTTTTTTTAAAGCATTTCTCTCGGTTATAGTTTCCCAATGTTTTTCAGAAAGCGTATCGAAAGTGTTCTGATATTCATCGGATGGAATTTCTTTTATTGCTTTAGTAATTAGAAAGTCAGAAATTCTCCTTGCTTTCAATTCGTTTTTAATTCTAATTTTTCCCCAATATTTTTGATGGAATTTACTTATAGAAAATACAGATGCAAACCGTTCTTCGTTAAGAAAATTGTGTTCAATTAAATGTACAATTATGGTGTCTTTTTCATTATTAGAAAGGACAAAGCTTCGCAATTTTTCTTGTACTTCTACATGGCAACGCTCTTGATAAGAACAGTAGTATTCTAGCTTTTGTAAAACTTCTTCGACAGAACTAGTTGGTTTTGAGTTCAAAACGTTTAAATAGGTTAGAATTTGTTAATAATTTGATAACGCAAAAGTATTGAAATTGTGTGAATTAGAACTAATTTTGTAGCCCGAAATCTTTTGAAATAAATAATAACATAATTCATTTTTAAATGAAATATAAAATACTTTTTCTTGCGCTTATAACTAGCATTTTTTCTTTTGGGCAGATTAGTGAAAATATTCAGTCTTGGACAAATCGAACTGCATACGGAAGTTATACACAACTTATAACTGCAGGAACCGTAAATATGACTCAATGTATTGTTTCTAATGCAGCTTTAGCAACTGGAACATGTTCTGCAGGAAGAGTTCAAATGAATACATCTAACGGAATAATTGAATTACCTACATTGCCATCTGTTGGAACAGTTGAGGTTAGGCTTGCTGCTGGTGCTGCAGGCAGAACGGTTAAATTACAATATTTTGACGGTTCTGTTTGGCAGGATTTAACCACATTTACAGGAATTAGCACTACTGGAGCAACTTATTCATACGTAATGAATGTTTCAACAGCAACAACCTTACGATTGTCAAGTTCAAATAATCCAGTTTATGTTCATGATATTAATGTGACTTTAAATAGTGGTCCAGTCCCAACCATAACCCTAACGCCAACTTCATTGTCGGGTTTTGCTTATGTTGTAGGAAGTGGTCCTTCTGCGGAGCAATCATTTACTGTTTCAGGAACAAATTTAACAACTAACGTAGTTTTAACTGCGCCAACAAATTATCAAATCTCTACTACATCAGGTTCAGGTTTTGTAAATTCTGTTTCACTTCCATTTGGTTCTGGTACTTTGGCATCTACAACAATTTATGTAAGGTTAAATTCGGGATTGAGTGTCAATAGTTACACAGGAAACATAACAGCAGACAGTACTGGAGCAGCGCAAAAGACGGTAGCATTGTCTGGAAATGTTACAGGTTCTACACAATCAGATATAGTTGCTGTTGCTGGTTCTGAAGCGGCGACTATTTCAAGTACAATAAATAATGCGGCGCCATTAACTGCTGCAACTGGTAATCAAGTTTGGCAGATTAAGGGTAGAGATGGAGGAGCAACATTGAATGATTCCGATAATTTGCCAACTGTTTTAACGGCATTTACTATTGCACAATTTGCCAATACAGCAACAACATGGTCTAATGCTATTAATACAATAGCACTTTTTGATGGTTCAACATTTATAGCATCAGGAACTGTTACTGCTAATCAAATTCAATTTACAGGTTTAAATGTTTCTGTAGCAGACAATACAGAAAAAACACTTTCCTTAAGGTTATCATTAAAATGTCCTTTAGGAGTTGGTATATTTGACAATGATCGTTTTGGTTTTTCAATTTCAAATGCAAATACAACATTTTCTCCAACTGGATCAGGTAAAGTTGCATTTTCTGCAATTCAAAACACATCTGGAACTAATTTAATTCAAGTTGTAGGAACTCAATTATCTTTTTTGGTTCAGCCAATAACTACAGGTGTTAATGGACCAATGAGTCCAGCAGTTAAAGTAAGGACACTAGATGCTTGTGGAAATTTTGATTCCAATTTCACAGGTACAATTTCAATTACAAGTACAGGAACTCTTGCTTTCTCTCCGGTTTCGGCCGTTGCTGTTAATGGAGTGGCTACTTTTTCTTCATTAACACATACTGTTTCTGGAACAGGATATGTTTTAAACGCTACTTCATCTGGTTTAACTGGAGCAACAAGTACAACCTTTAATATAGATAATGTAACAGTTTTGCAACCTGGTGATATAGCAATTTTGGCTTTTAATACTGGAATAGCAACAGGAGAAGACGAAATTAGTTTTGTTACATTAGTTGATATGTTGCCAGGAACAAGAATTGACATAACTGACAATGCCTACCAAAAATGCGGAACACCAAATGGTTGGGGTATTTCCGAAGGATGGATAAGATTAGAACGAGCGAATACGGTTTTGCCAAAAGGAACAATTGTAACAGTAAGAATTGATGGTACTGGATTGCCGTCAGTGTTTTCTCCTGACCCAACAAATTGGATTTATTCAAAACCACAACCTGCATCTCAAGGAACTTTCAATTTAAATAACTTTGGAGAACAAATTTTCTTTATGTCTGGAGGAAATGTTGGAGGACCGAATGCTACCACAGCTTCATCTGATGCCGGAATATATTCAGGTAATTTTTTATTTGGATTTAATACAAAAGGAAACGTTTGGACACCAGTTTGTGGTAATTCTGCTGCTGGAGGAACTCAAAATTCAGATAAGCCGATAAATTTTGATTGCTTTTTGACTTGGCCAACAGCGCAAGCCGATTTGAATAAATATACAGGTTTAATGACGCCAGCAACAAAAAGAGATTGGATAGAACGCATTAACAATCCAAGTAATTGGACAGGATATGTAGATAATACAGCTTACGACGCTGGACCAAATTTTTATGGTCAAAGTATTACAATAAATGCAGGCGGTTTTACCGATGGTATATGGATTGGTAGTTCAAGTAACAATTGGTTTGAATGTGGTAACTGGCAATCATTGAAAGTTCCAGATGAAAATGTAAATGTAATTCTGGATTCAAATTCTGTTCAAAAAGTTAAAATAGATAGTACTGCGCCATTTTCTGATTTGTATGCTGACATTGCTAAATGTAGAAATTTAAGTGTTTCAAATTTTTCGGTAGAATTATTGTCAGATATAAACAATGTTCTTTATGTATATGGAGATTTGTCTATTTCTGGAGTAGGGTCAATAAATATGAATGATGGAAATAATTCTAGTAATGATGGAATTATAAAGCTTTTTGGTAATTGGACAAATAATGTTGGTCTGTCTGCTTTTGATGAAGGTAACGGAACGGTTGAGTTTTTGTCAGGAACAACACAAGTAATTAATAATAATGTTCATACTAATACAGAAGAGTTTTATAATGTTGTTTTAGACAATAATTTCAATACTTTTTTAAGTAATAATCTAATTGCAAAAGGAAATTTAGAAGTGAAAGCCAATAGAGTTTTTACGATTGCAACAAATGATTATGCTTTTGCTTATAAAAAACTTACAAATAATGGCTCTATTAGTATTGGTAATAACGGTCAGTTTATTCAGGTTGACGAGATAGATACTAATGATGGTAATTATTCTGGAACAAAATTTCAAGTAAATCGTACAGCACAAGCCAAGAACTTTGATTATGTATATTGGAGTGCGCCAACGGAGAGTTTCCCTATAAGTTCATTGCCTACTAATAATAGGTATGAGTGGAGTACACTTTTTCCAAATACAAATGGCACATTCGGAAATTGGATTTTGCCATCAACAGCAACTATGACCAAAGGTCAAGGTTATATTGCGCGTGCATCAAATGGTGCTGTAGTTCCAACAGCATTGGCTACTACTTTTGTAGGTAAACCAAATAATGGTCAATTTACATTACAAATTTACAGAGGAAATTATACAGGACCAGATTATGATGCCGATTTAGTAAATCCAACTAATTTATGGACAACTGCTTATGATGACAATTGGAATTTATTAGGAAATCCATATCCTTCAGCAATTGATGCAATGGAATTTATTAACTTGAATACGGCAAGCAACAATGTTAAAATGGTTGGAGCTATTTGGGTTTGGAAACATGGTAT
>JAIEMH010000036.1 GCA_019752245.1 Flavobacteriaceae bacterium | reverse complement strand
GATTCAATGATCCTATAGGCGGTGCATTAGAATTTGATTTACCAACTACAGGTTATGAAAATATTATTGTAAAATTTGCAACAAGACGTTCCAGTTCGGGTGCAGGCACACAATCGTGGTCGTATTCGTTAGACGGAACAAACTACATTGCTTTTACAACAGTAATCCCTAGCAACGGAAATCCGGCTTTAGCAACTTTAGATTTCACAGCTATTGCTGCGGCAAACAACAACGCCAACTTCAAACTAAAAGTTGAATTCTCTCAAGGCACTGGTGGAACAGTAGGCAACAATCGTTTTGACAATTTTACACTAGAAGGAAATGCAGTAAGTGGTGGCGATACAACAGCACCAATAACAACTATTGTCCCTGCAAACGGAGCAACCAATGTAGCTTCAACAATAAACCCAACAATCAGTTTTAACGAAGCAATTCGTTTAGCAGACAACAGCACGCTTACTAACACCAATGTGGATGCATTAATAGAATTAAGAACAAATAATGCTTCTGGAGCAACAATACCATTTGACGCAACCGTTTCTGGAAATACAATTACTATAGTTCCAACGGTAGCATTAAACAACAGCCAACTGTATTATGTGGCTTTACTACCTAATACTATTGAAGATACAAGCAACAATGCCATTATAACAACGCAATCTTCAACATTCACAACTGGAAATCCAACGGCTACTTTGGCAACCAACTTTGTTACGGTTAACGAAAATGCAGGCACACTTTCTTTTGTCATTACACTTACAAGTCCAACAACAAGCTCGGTAGATTTAGTTGTAAAAACAGCTCCGTTCAGCACCGCCAACAGCAGTGACTTTACACTTGCAACTCAAACATTAAATTTTACAAGCGCAAGCTCAGTAACCCAAACCATTACTATTCCAATTATTGATGATGCTATGGCAGAACAACAAGCCGAATATTTTGTAGTAACATTAGAAAACCCAACAGGATTAACCCTAACAGGAAACACAGCTGCTACAATTTACATTATAGATAACGATCAAACGGCACCAACGCCGACCAATCAAATAGAACTAAATTACATTGGAAGTTTTGACCCTTCAGGAAGCAACACAAGTACTTGCGAAATTGTAGTACACGACGCAGCATCGCAACGCTTGTTTACCACAAGTGCTGTTGCAGGATTTCTAGACGTCATCAATTTTTCTGACCCAACAAATCCTACAGTAATAACATCAATAGACATGAATGTTTATGGTGGCGTAACTAGCGTAGCTGTGAAAAACGGAATTGTAGCCGTAGCTTCTCCAAATACAGACGAAACTTTAAACGGTTCGGTAGTGTTTTTTGACACCAACGGAACGTTTCTAAAACAAGTAACTGTTGGCGCTTTGCCCGACATGATTGTGTTTTCTCCAGATGGAACCAAAGTAATGACAGCCAACGAAGGGCAACCCAACACAACCTACACTATTGATCCAGAGGGTTCAGTAAGCATCATTGATATTTCTGATGGCATTGCTTCGTTGTCACAAGCCAACGTAACTACCATCAACTTCACTTCTTTCAATACACAAGAAGCTGCATTATTATCTTCTGGTGTTAGAAAAGTAAAAACCACCAGTACACTTTCGCAAGATTTTGAACCAGAATACATCACTATCAGTGCCGATTCACAAAAAGCGTATGTTGCTTTGCAAGAAAACAATGCTATTGCCGAAATCAATTTGACCAACAACACCATTACCGATATTTGGGCACTTGGAACCAAAGACATCAGCATTCCTGGAAACGGATTTGACATTTCAGACAACAACGGACAAGTGCTTATTGCCAACTGGCCAATAAAAGCATTTTACATTCCAGATGCTATTTCTAATTATACAGTGGCAGGAACAAATTATATAATTACTGCAAACGAAGGTGACGAAAAAGAATACGGATCATTTACCGAAAGAACTACAGTTGGAGCAGCAACTTATACTTTAGATCCAGTTGTTTTTCCTAATGCTAGTATTTTAAAACAAAACCACAACATGGGACGTTTTAGAACTACAAACGTTAACGGAAATACCGATGCCGATGTCGATTATGAAGTTATCAATTGCGTTGGAGCACGTTCGTTTTCTATTTTCAATGCCACAACAAAACAGATAGTTTTTGACAGCGGCGACGATTTTGAACGCTACACAGCAGCCAACTTCCCAACAATTTTCAACTCAGACCACGAAAGCAATTCAGTAAAAAACAGAAGTCGTGCCAAAGGTCCAGAACCAGAAGGCATTACTGTTGCAAAAATTGGAACAGAAACTTTCGCTTTTATCACGCTGGAACGAATTGGTGGCGTTATGGTGTACAACATTACAAACCCTAATAATGTAAGCTTTGTAGATTACAAAAACAGCCGCAGTACATCAGCATTTGCTGGCGATCACGGACCAGAAGGAATTACTTACATTGCACCAGAAAACAGTCCAAACGGAACACCTTATGTATTGGTAGCCAACGAAATTAGCGGAACCATAACTATTTTTGAAGTCGACACCAACGCACTAACAACACCAGATTTTGGCAACCGAGTTAAAACATTTGCGCTATTCCCTAACCCATCCAACCAAGACGGAATAGTTTACTTTAACAAAACAGCCGACATAGAAGTTTTCGACCTAACCGGTAAAGTAGTGCTAACCCAAAAAGCAGCACAAACCATAAACACAAAATCCCTAGCAACCGGAACCTACCTTGTAAGAACCAACGAAGGAATTGTAAAAAAATTAATAGTAAAGTAGTAAGTAGTTTTTTTTTAATGAAAGACCTTCGGCGCAAGTTGAAGGTTTTTTTATACAAAAAACTTTCAAATACAATAAAAGCAAACCGTCAGTTCAATTCCTAAGATATAACATATATTTAAAACAAAAAAATCCGCATACAAAAAAAACAGAGCCTTAATAATGTTCCATCAAGAGCAACTTTTCACATGAAGCAGTTGTCTGAATAAACCCATTAAAAAACCCTGTTTTTTTATATAAAGTCTAAAACCTAAATCCTAATTCCCAAATCTAAGCCTCATCCTTAGTATTCTTAACCAAGCTAATGCCCGACACAAAAAACACAATACCAAGAACGCCATAAATAATCAAGGCCTTAACATCGCGATTACTTCCAGAAGTTCCAGTAAAGACAACCGCAGTATAAATCAACCCAGCAATTCCCAACATAGTCAAGAGAAAGCCAAAAATACGTTTCAAATTCATAATCCATTTAGTTTTTTAGCACAACACGAATGTTGCTCTTATTCATAACAAAAATAGAAAGAGATGCGCCAAAAACTCTTACACTTGTTTAATTAAAAGTTACATTTTTCACGTGTTTAAAAGAGGACATCTAGTTAAAAACTTGTCATTTCAACAAAGGAGAAATCTCGCAATCAATAGATATTACATTATAGAAAAGCAAAATTTTATTCTGAATAGCTCAGAATAAAATACTAAAATCCAACACCTAATTACTTCGATGAAAAAAACAACTCGCATGCGCAAAATTGTAAGTGTTAATCTAATTTTATTGTCGTAAATATTTTTCAGAAGAAAACCAAAAGTTAAGTTTCCTAAACAACCTCAACACAACCCAAGAAATAGAAACCTTCATAAATCAAATAACTTCAAGATTCGTAATAAAATTAATCCAGAAGGAGAATCCGAAAATAATTTCATTGATAATTACATAAACCCTATCCTCGCTTCAACCAACCAGTAACACTAAACCTTCTTTCGTTGGTAACCAAAACCTCGTGTTCTAGCTCATCACTTTTAAAGAAAATAGTCTTTCCTTGCATGGGCGAAATACTATGGTTATTGGGCTTTTGATGAATCAATAATTCGCCACCATCAGCTGTTTTCCAATGCGGATTCAAATAACTAATCATAGAATACTGACGTTTTGAGTCGTCTTCAAATTGATCAAAATGAGGTCTGTAAAAACTACCCGGTTCATACAACGAATAATGAAATTCATAGCCTTTTATATTGGTATAACAACTTTCGTTGAGGTACAGCACAAAGGCATCAATCTTCGCAAAAAATTCGTTTTCATAAATATTATTATGAGATCTATCCAACCAATAAATTTTATCATTCCTTATCAAATCATCGTGAATCATTTTTCCGTCGTTGCCAACACCAGCGGTTTTCATTTGCTGGTCTTCGTTTAAAGCCAGAAGATTCATTTTTAAATGATAACACAAATCATCACTCAAAAAATGATTGGCAACACCAATTTTAGTATCTATATAACTGGCAATCAAGGCTTCAAAACTAGCTTCCATCGTTCACACATCTTCTTGATTGTACAAGAGAAGTGAAAGGTAGACTAATTAAACCCAGAAAAACGAGACTTTAACGTTTACTACAAAATTAAAATCAAAAAAACACAAAAACACAATTTCGCAATTCACACCTCCTATCTTGCCCAAAATAACCAGACACAAAAACAAGTTGATACCATTTTTACCACTAAGAAGTAAAGTTGTATAACCATATCAGGATTTACTTAGTAACCTCTGCTGCTAAATTATAACGGGTCATAGTGTATGGATAATGGATAGTGTATGGATAGTGTATGGCAACCGTAGAGCATCCCCATACCAACCACATAGTTGTGGTACCCTTTCTTCTGCAATTATAAAACCAAATAAAGCAACACGCACCATTACCACATCTACAAAATAATCCAATAAAATTGGAATAAGTACAAAAAAAGAGGGCTTCAACTAAATTATTTACAATAATAAACTTTACCCTATATTTTTCAAACAAAAAACACATAAAAAAATAATATTTCTATAATTTTACCCTATAATTTTTAGGGTATATTTAAAAATAATAAAAAATGAAATTAGAAAAACGTTGGATTGTCGCATTTGTAATTATTACTATAGTTGCTTGTATTGGTTTGTTTTGGCCACACCAACAAGCCGCAGTCTCCGAAAATTTTGCCGATGCTAAAAACATCAATGTTGCCGATGTAGCTTGGTTGCTAACAGCATCGTGCCTTGTACTGCTAATGACTCCCGGACTTTCTTTCTTTTATGGCGGTATGGTTGGCAAGAAAAATGTAATCTCAACCATGCTCAAAAGTTTTATTTGCCTTGGGGTAATCAGTTTACTTTGGGTAACCATAGGGTTCAGCCTTTCCTTTGGAAGTCCAATTGGTTTTTCCATCAAAGGCACCTATTATGGCATCATCGGAAATCCTCTAGAATTTACATTCTTCGACCAAGTAGAAATGCTACCACATACCAAATTAGGAACTACCATTCCATTCATTCTTTTTGCCCTTTTCCAAATGAAATTTGCTGTGATTACACCTGCAATCATTACCGGCGCTTTAGCCGAGCGCATTCGTTTTATCTCATTTCTCTTATTTATTTGTTTGTTTTCGTTATGTATCTACGCACCATTATGTCACATGATTTGGCATCCTCACGGCCTATTGGGCAGCTATTTTGGTGTAAAAGATTTCGCAGGAGGTACTGTGGTGCACATGAGTGCAGGTTTCGCAGCATTGGCTGGAGTCATTGTTTTAGGAAAAAGAAAAAACAACGAACACATTCCTACCAACATTCCGTTTGTACTATTAGGAACAGGATTGTTATGGTTTGGCTGGTTTGGTTTCAATGCAGGTTCCGCTTTAGCAGCAAATGCTACAGCAGCTATGGCATTTGCAACAACCACAATTGCATCAGCAGCAGCCATGATGACATGGGTATTTTTTGACCGACTCAATGGTAGAAAAGTATCGGCTCTTGGTGCATGCATTGGTGCTGTTGTTGGTTTAGTGGTAATCACACCATCAGCCGGATACATCACCATTCCACAAAGTATTTTCTTCGGATTTATGGGCGCAATAGTTTCTAACAAAATGGTCTACTGGAAAAAACTAAAACAAATTGACGACACACTAGACGTATTTGCCTGTCATGGTGTAGGCGGAATAATGGGCATGATTCTTACCGCAATATTCGCTCAAGGCGAAAACGCAAGCCTGCTACATGGCGGTTGGAATGTATTTGGGCACCACATGGTGGCATTAGTATTGGTTTCAATATTTACTTTTGGAGGCGCTTATCTATTATTCAAACTAACCAACCTCATCATCCCAATAAGAGTAACTGAAGAATCAGAAGACCTAGGATTGGACTTATCACAACACGGAGAGAAATTTTAGACAAACACCACAAACAAGTCTTCAATTAAAATAGTGGACAGCATCATGAAGTCTTTTTTTGTATTTTTATCAAAACTTACAAAAAATGAAAAGATTTACAGCGCTGTTTTTACTAATTATAACTTCGGCTACAGCCCAAAACGATGAAGTTGCGATTAACACACTACTAAACAATTGGCACAAAGCCGCAGCCAACGCTAATTTTAATGATTATTTCAAGGTATTGAGTGACGATGCCATTTACATTGGTACAGATGCTACAGAAAACTGGAACAAAACCCAGTTTGAAGCATTTGCAAAACCTTATTTTGACAAAGGAAAAGCATGGAGTTTTACAGCGCTAGAAAGACACATCTATTTTTCTAAAGATAAAAAAACGGCATGGTTTGATGAATTGCTAAATACTCAAATGAAAATCTGTCGTGGAAGTGGTGTTTTAGTAAAAGTAAAAAACATTTGGATGATAAAACACTACGTACTGTCGATGACCATACCAAACGAAACTACAAATGAAGTTGTTAAAGCCAAAACAACAATAGAAGATGCTATAATAGACAAACTCAAAAAATAAAAATTACTGCCAACGTTCCTAAAAATTCCTTCACAGGAATTTTTTTTTGTTAAAATAAAAACCAAACCGTTTACTTTCTCGTAAATCAATCCATAATGCATCAAGAACATTATTGGAAGAAGCATTTATATACGATAAAACACATCACATATAAATCTAATTTCATTAAAAAAAGTATCAATTAAAAAAACTCTAACAAATGAAAATTAACAAAAAAGTAAAAATCGCATTACTCAGTATTTTGGGTATCGGACTGTTGTTTTTTGCCATTTTGGTCTATCACATAGCCAATGCAAGACCAATAGAAAGCGCAAACATTCAGGTAAGTCGAATAGATTTTGACAAACCTTTTGATTCGCTAAGTACCATAGCAATAAAGGAAAAACTGCATGCCATTGACGGCGTTAAAAGTGAAATAATAGTAAAACGAAATGTAGTAGTTTATTTTCACGATAACAAAATAGCCGATTCTAAAAAAGTGTATGACCAATTAATGGCGAAAGGAGATTATAAAGCAGAACGCTTTATACTACCAGCAAATTTAGCCAATAAGGAAGTTTGTCCAGTAATGAAAAAAGACGGTTTCAACTATAAGTTTACCAAACTTGTACAAAGAATTTTTAATTAATCTTTTAAATCTATAATTATGACTAAGTTTTCAAAAATTGCATTATTTGCATTAGTAATTGGAGCATCGGTTTTCACATCATGCAGTAATGATGACGATCCACAACCGGTAGCAGAAACACCATCAATCTACGCTAGATTGGGAGGAACAACATTGGTAGCTGACCCAGACAACGCTGGCCAAATGATCGAGAAAGGACGTTTAAGCTATCGTAAAGTAGTAAACACAACAGTTGGTTTAATTGTTGCAGACGTTCAAAGCAACGCTTCTGGAAATTTAAGTGCGCATTTCGCACCTTTATTAGGAGAAGTTGGCGCAGGTAACACAACAAATTTAGCCATTTTAGTTGATAATTTAACTGACTTTTTCTCTTTCAATACAGGAGGAACAAATGCAGTAAACACATATTCTGGACTTTCTATGGTTGCGGCACACAATCCTGCAACTAATCCAAGAATGGGCGTAAAATCTACTACAGCAAATTATACAAAATTTGAAGGTTATGTAGGTGCAGCAGCTGTTCAAAACGGTGTTGCAGCTAATACACAACTTTATGCAGATGTTGTTGCGGTATTAGAATCGTTAAGAGCTCCTATTGTTCAACAATAGAGTTTTTGTTTAGAGTTGAGCGCTACCTTGTTCTTGGGGTAGCGCTTTTTTTGTGTGAAATTTTTACTTTTTTAAATTAGTCAACATTTCAACGGTCATGTTTTCTATCGTAAAATCGTTGCTCCAACCCCAATCTTCTCTAGCAAAAGAATCGTCTATAGAGGCAGGCCAACTATCAGCAATCTTCTGACGAAAATCAGGTTCATAATCAATTGTAAAGTCAGGATAATGCTTTTTAATTTCTACTGCAATTTGTTTAGGAGTAAAACTCATCGCCGACAAATTATAAGAAGAACGAATTTTTATAGCATCCGATTCGGCTTGCATAATTTTTATAGTTGCTTTAATGGCATCGTCCATATACATCATTGGCAACTCAGTATTTTCAGATAGAAAAGAAGTGAATTTTCCGTCCTCAATAGCTTTATGATAAATATCTACTGCATAATCTGTAGTGCCACCACCAGGTTCGGTAGTCCAGCTAATCAATCCCGGATAACGAATGCTTCGCACATCTACTCCGTATTGTTTATTATAGTATTCACACCATCTTTCGCCAGTTTGTTTAGAGATTCCATAAACCGTTGAAGGTTCCATAATGGTGTATTGTGGTGTGTTGTTTCTTGGTGTTGTTGGTCCAAAAACAGCGATACTTGAGGGCCAAAATATTTTTTTGATTTTTCCGGCTTTCGCCAAATTCAATACGTGAAATAACGAATTCATATTTAAATCCCAAGCAAAAGCAGGGTTTTTCTCTGCCGTAGCCGATAATAATGCTGCCATCAAATAAACATCTGTAATGTGATATTTCTCAATTAAATGTTCAATTTGGTTGTAGTCTAATGCGTTTACAACTTCAAATATTCCGTTGTTAACAATATCATTATTTAGCTTTCTAATGTCGGATGCAATTACATTATCGTTACCATATTCGGCACGAAGTTTTGCAGTAAGTTCGGTACCAATTTGTCCACAAGCACCAATTATTAATATTTTAGTTGTCATAGTTTGTTTAGTTTGTCTTGCAAAGATAACGTTTTCGGAAATTTTACTTATTTTAAAAGTACTTTTATTTTAGACCATGCTCGGCATTCAAAATCATTTAAGAAAGAATTTTTTATTAAATAACCAAAACTTAAATGTTCTTAAACATCTTATGTAGAAAAAAATCAATTTGTTAAGTTCAGAAAAAGCCGTGCTTTTTATATAAATTTTAGCATATACTTTCTGCTACTTTTGTACTTTTGTATTCCTATAAAATCAGCAAATGAAATTCAAAATCATATACTTTTTGTCCCTAATCTTCCTAGCTGTTTCCTGCAAAGACAACACTGAAGAATTGAAATTAGAACAAGTTAAAGAAGCCAAGAAAAAAGAAGTAATTTTTAACAACATCAACAAAGGTTGGATTTTTAATATTGCACCTGTTGAACCAACCACACAATCTAAAATTAATGGATGGATGGAATGGCGCAGTTTTTTAACAGAAGTCAATCAAAAACCCAAAAGTTCTATTGGTGCTTTCCAGAAAAAAGCATCGACACTTTCTAAAAAAGTAATGGACTTAACTCCAACAATTCCGACAGAATTTAATAAACCACAAGTAAAAGCTAGAATTGCGGTAGTTATAACAAAAGTAAAATCGATGGATTTATTTATTCATCTCAATCAAATTCCAGATGATAAGGTTGTAAAACTTGTAGGTGAAATCAACATGGAAATTGAATACTTACAACTACAACTAGAAGAAATTGTAAAACGAAGTCAAATTCCAAAAGAAGATGGCGAACCCGATTTTACAAAAATGCGAGACACCACAAGAGCCATTCCAAACACACCGATTCAAAAATAATAGTTTGAGTAAAACCACCATAACTGCAGTATATCAAAAGTCGGCAAAAGTCGAACTTTTAGCTCATGAACTAGAACAACGCGACATCAAAATAAATGCTAAAGGTTTATTGGGATCGGCGTTGTCATTTGTAGTACAAGCAGCTTTTGAGAAATCCAACATGCCGTTTCTTTTATTGTTTAACGACAAAGAAGAAGCCGCTTATCACCTCAACGATTTAGAACAACTCATCAACGACCAAGACGTTTTGTTTTATCCTGGTTCGTACAGAAGACCTTACCAAATTGACGAAACCGACAACGCCAATATTCTGCTGAGAGCCGAAGTTTTAAACAGAATTAATTCGCGCAAAAAACCTGCAATAATTGTTTCTTATGGCGAAGCTATTTTTGAAAAAGTAGTTACCAAAAAAGAACTCGAAAAAAATACATTTAAGATTGGTGTCAATGATAAATTGGCCATCGATTTTATAAACGAAGTACTATTTGAATACAATTTTAAAAGAGTAGATTTTGTTACCGAACCAGGAGAATTCTCTGTTCGTGGCGGCATTGTAGATGTGTTTTCGTTTTCTAATGACAATCCGTACCGAATAGAATTCTTTGGAAACGAAGTAGATTCTATTAGAAGTTTTGATGTAGAAACCCAACTTTCTATTGAAAAACTGAAGAAAATATCCATAATTCCGAATGTAGAAAACAAGTTTTTCGAAGAAAATCGTGAAAGTTTCCTAGATTATATCGATCCTAAAACGGTTCTTTTTATTCAAAACACCGATTTACTTGTACAACAATTGGATAAAAATTTTGCCAAAGCAACCGAAGTTTTTTCTAAACTTGATGCAACAGTAAAACATGTTGAACCAATAGATTTATTCGTAAATCAACAACAATTTCTAAGACGAGCATTGCATTTTTCTGTAGTAGAATTGCACAACAAACCCATTTTTAAGATTAACAAAACGATTGAATTTCATATTCAGCCACAACCGTCTTTCAATAAGCAATTTGATTTGTTATTGAACAATTTAAACGAAAACCATTTCAATGGAATAAAAAATTATTTATTTTGTTCTAATGAAAATCAAGCAAATCGTTTCAAAGAAATTTTTGAAGACATCGATGAAGACAACAGCGAAACTATTTTAAAAAAATACAAATCAGTTGTTTTTTCTTTATTTGGCGGTTTTATTGATGAAGAACATCAAATTGCTTGTTACACCGATCATCAAATATTTGAAAGGTATCACAAATTTAGTATCAAAAATGGCTATTCTAAAAAGCAAACTATTACGCTAAAAGAATTGACATCACTTGCCGTAGGCGATTATGTAACCCATATCGATCACGGAATTGGAAAGTTTGGCGGCTTGCAAAAAATTCAAGTTGAAGGCAAAACGCAAGAAGCCATCAAACTAGTTTACGCCGATAATGATATTGTTTATGTAAGCATTCATTCACTTCACAAAATCTCTAAATACAATGGAAAAGATGGTGTTCCGCCCAAAATATACAAATTGGGTTCTGGCGCATGGAAGGCATTAAAACAAAAAACAAAAGCTAGAGTTAAACACATTGCTTTCAATTTGATTCAGCTGTATGCTAAACGAAGATTGGAAAAAGGATTTGCTTGTGCTCCAGATAGTTATTTGCAAAAAGAGCTAGAGAGTTCTTTTATTTATGAAGATACACCCGATCAAATCACGTCAACTCAAGATGTAAAAGCCGATATGGAAACCGATAGACCAATGGATCGATTGGTTTGTGGTGATGTAGGTTTTGGTAAAACAGAAGTTGCCATTCGTGCCGCATTCAAAGCTGTTGATAATGGCAAACAAGTAGCGGTTTTGGTTCCAACAACCATTTTAGCTTACCAACATTATAGAACTTTCAGCGAAAGATTGAAAGATATGCCAGTTACTATTGGTTATTTAAACCGATTTAGAACCGCAAAAGAAAAAACAGAAACCATAAAAGAACTAGCCGAAGGAAAGCTAGACATCATTATAGGAACACACCAATTGGTTAATAAAAATGTGCAATTCAAAGACTTAGGATTGTTAATTATTGACGAAGAGCAAAAGTTTGGTGTAAATGTAAAAGACAAATTAAAAACTATTTCTGCCAATGTTGACACGCTAACTCTAACGGCAACACCTATACCAAGAACGTTACAGTTTTCTTTAATGGCAGCTAGAGATTTGTCGGTAATTACAACGCCACCACCAAACAGGTATCCTATAGAAACTAATGTAGTTCGCTTTCATGAAGAGTTAATTCGTGATGCGATTTCGTATGAAATTCAGCGAAATGGTCAAGTTTTCTTTATCAATAATAGAATTGAAAACATCAAGGAAGTGGCAGGAATGATTCAAAGATTGGTACCAGATGCACGTGTTGGAATTGGTCACGGTCAGTTGGACGGCAAAAAACTAGAAGAACTGATGTTGGGTTTCATGAACGGAGAATTTGATGTTTTAGTAGCAACAACAATCATCGAAAGCGGATTGGATGTACCAAATGCCAACACAATTTTTATCAATAATGCCAATAATTTTGGATTGTCCGATTTGCATCAAATGCGTGGTCGTGTAGGAAGAAGTAATAAAAAAGCATTTTGTTATTTCATAACGCCACCTTATTCTATGATGAGTAGCGATGCACAAAAACGAATCAATGCGTTAGAACAATTCAGCGAATTAGGAAGCGGATTTAATATTGCCATGAAAGACCTTGAAATTCGTGGTGCAGGTGATTTACTTGGTGGTGAACAAAGTGGTTTTATAAACGACATTGGATTTGACACCTATCAAAAAATAATGAACGAAGCCATTGAAGAGCTTAAAGAAAATGAATTTAAAGATTTATATCCTTTAGAGAACAATATCGAAACCAAAGAATATGTAAAAGATTTGCAAATTGATACTGATTTTGAATTGTTGTTTCCAGACGAATACATTAATAGTATAACCGAACGATTAAGTCTTTACAATGAATTGGCTTTAATAAAAGACGAAGAAACGTTGCTTAAATATGAACAAAAACTAATTGATAGATTTGGTGCTTTACCAAAAGAAGCATTAGCTTTACTAAACAGCATCCGCATAAAATGGAAAGCTACCAGCATTGGAATTGAAAAACTAATAATGAAGCAAGGTAAAATGGTAGGTTATTTTGTTGGAGACCAACAAAGTGATTTTTACCAATCCAACCGTTTTATTAAAATAGTGCAATTTGTACAAGCGAACAGTAATTTGTGCAAAATGAAAGAGAAAGAAACCAAAAATGGATTGCGTTTATTGTTGACTTTTGACAATGTGAAAAGCATCAATAAAGCTCTAGAAATGATAAGTTTGGTTTAAAAATATATTTTTAATAACATAAAAAGCCTTGTAAAAGATAAAACTTTCACAAGGCTTTTATTATTTATTAAACTTTGCTTCTAGAAACCCAAACCAAGCGTCATTGCAGTTGGCTGAATATTTAAATCTATAATTTTAGTTGCAGCTCCAGAAGTAAGATTAATAGAATATACAGAAGTTACGCTTCCTACTTTTAATAAAGCAAAAGCTGCATTAGAGCTTCCACCAATATCAAAACCACTATTTGCATCAACATCTACTCCTAATGATCCAACTGGCATTAAAGTTCCAGCATTTGGTGGGTTTTGAGTGTACAACATATTTGTATCAGAATCTATAGCATATAATGTTGTTGTTGTTGCACCAGCAAAATTATTAGTATAAGCTGAACCATTTATTGATGGTGTTCCTGGATTTAAATTTCCGTCAGTAAACACAACTGTTCCTAAATCTGGATGTAGTCTTAGATTTTGACCTGTATTACTAACCAACCTAATTCTGTCTACCGTTGGATTGAAATCAAAACCAAAAGAAGTTCCAGAAATTGCTGGATTTAAAGTTGACCCAACTTGTGTAACTAGTCCACTTGAACTGTTTACAGTTAACAATCTACTTTGATTAGAGATTGCATACAACGCTCCTGTTGCTGGTCTAAAATCCAATCCAACAATCGTCTCATTTGCATTAAGACCAGTCATTGTAACAGAAGTTGAAGTTCCGTTAGTTGGATTAAATCTCACCAATTCGTTTGATGCTGTCGCCGCAAAAGCTATAGGGTTAGTTTTAAAAGCAATACTAATAATTGGAGTTGCAAATGTTCCAATCTCAACCGCTTTTCCAGAAGTTAAATCAATTGTGTATAAATTAGATTTTACAGTATCATAAGTAACTGCAAATGCTTGAGAATTATCAGCAAGAATATCAAAATCTCCCATACCTTTAAAATCTATGGTTAGATTACCAACTTCTACCAAAGTTCCATTGTTTGGTGGATTTTGCATATATAATTTATCTTGCTCAAAATCGATATCATAAAGTACCGTTGAACTAGTTCCTGAAAAGCTGTTAGTATAGGCCACAGCTCCAATCCTTGGATTAGTTCCTCCGTTGATAGAACCATCAGTTGCAGCAACAGTTCCTAATTCTGGATGAAGACGCAAATTTTGTCCAGATTCAGTTACCAATCGGATTCTATCTACAGTTGGATTAAAATTAATTGACGCATTTGCTCCGCTTACTGCTGGAGAGAAAGAAGCTGATCCAACTGCAGTAGCAAGTCCCGATTCTTCGTTTATAAAGTACAATCTACTAGAAGATCCTAATGCATATAATTGTCCTGTTGCTGGTCTATAATCAATACTTACAATTTGTTCTCCAGCCGGTAATCCAGTAATAGGTTTTGAAGAAATTGGGCTTGCTAAATTAGTTGCATTGTATTTAACAATTGAATTATTATTGCTTAACGCTGTAAAGTTAACATTTGGAGCAAGTACTTGATTGTTAATATTGACTTCGTCATCATTGTTACATGATACTGTTGTAATAGCCATCGATGCCAGTAAGAAGGCCGATGCAAATCCTGCATAAAATTTTGTTATTTTCATGGTAATTAAGAGTTTTTGTTCTATTTCATTTACGAGACAAAAAGCAATTAGGTTTTAAAAAAAAACAAAAAAATCCGCCATTAGGCGGATTTACTTGAAATATTAAATAAATATTACATCTTTAAAATTTTAAAATTCACTTCTTGGTCCTCAAATTTTAATTTAAAAAAATAAGTTCCTTTAGCAAATGCGGCAATATCAACACTTGTAGAAAGATCATTAGGTTTCTTACTTAATAATAATTGTCCTGCAACATTATAAACTGATAAAGAAGTCATTGTAGTCTTAGAAATAATATTTACTATATTGTTGGTTGGATTTGGATAATAACTAAAATCAACATAACCATTATTATTGTTTACAGAAAGATTGGGTGTACAGGAAATGTTTGACACAAATCCTGAATTAACCACACCTTGATCCGAATAAAATTTTACTGTTAATGAACCATCAACTGCAGAAGAAGTATAAGGTCCAGGTGTGTCAGTTCCAGTAGAACCACCAGGATTTAATAAAGTTGCAGCTGTTGAATTCCCATCATAAACATATAAATAATCATAGTCTAATTCTAATGAAAAATCGCTAAATGATATAACAATATTATTGTTGGGAACATTAGGAATTATAGTTCTAATAACGGTTTCCATATTAGAATAATTTCCGTTACTACCACCAGTATCAGTAAATTCAATACCATTACAAAAATCGGCCGCTGTAACAAACAACAATTTTCTTCCTTCTATTGTTAAGCCTGCTGTGCATGTTGGGCTAATCTCTGCAACAGAGTAAGAGTTAGGATTTAAACCAGCGACAAGATAATTATTAGTAGTAACACTTACCCAAGCACTAGGTGTTGCTCCAAAAGGATAAACTCTAACTTTCCAAGCTGTAAATGTTCCAGAATCTATCCAAGTAAGAGTTGCGGTTGTAGTTCCTACATTATTAATCTCAATTGATGATATAGAGTTAATACAAGTATTTACACAATCTGTACTCAAACAAGCTCCGCCATTTACCGCTGCTAAAACAGCCGCTTTTGGTTGCGGACCAAATCCATTACTGAATAGAATTCCAACACCATTTACAAGGTGACAATAGCTCATAATCGTTCCTTTGTTTGTAGTAGGAATAGTTAAAGGATTTGTTCTACAAGAGTATCCTTCTGCAGATGATCCTAATGCAGATGATGCACAATTATCTATAGCAGTGTTGTTTCCATTCCAAGCGCAAGAATGTGTGTGTCTTGAACCTAATAAGTGTCCGAATTCGTGAGTAATTACTTGAACTGTCCAAGAATATAAAGGTATTGCTGGAGGTGTGGCTCCATTATATGCAAAATTCACATCTGAATAACTAAAATTATTTTGAGAACACAATCCGTTAATTCCAACAGCAACTCCACCCAATCCACCTGGATCAATACCTACTAATTGTCCAACATCACCATCAAAAACAGGTCGTACCTCATTAAATTTATATAAATAATCTGAAGAAGAAGTTCCAATGTCATCATAAGGATCTAAAGTAGTCCATATAAACATGGACTTTAGTGCAACTGTAATTCCATCAACAGCATATAAAGATTGAACATTATTAAAAACCGATGTCATCCAATTGGTTGTAGTAGTTGTATCTTCAGAATTAGAAAGATATAAATCATAATCAATTTCAAAATACATTGTCACACATCTTGTACTGTTTATATCTCTATTAGCAACAGGATTTTGAGCATCAGAATGAAGTGTTTCTGGATCTTTAAAAGAACACTCAAAACCACTTCCTACTTGCATTTTTGCATCAGAATAAACAATATAATCTGTTGTGTTATTTTTTTTGTCTAGCTTTCCAATGACTAAATTATTAAGTTCATCGTTGGATGCAATTCCGTTAAGTTCATTATTAAAAAAATTGAAAGATGCAATTGAGTTGTAATCACCTTTTACAATACCTCTGTAATACACACCAGATTGGTATGAAATATTTTTAGCTTTGTTAGTATCAACATGAAATCCTTCTGCAAATAAATTTACTTTGTATAAATCTAAAGTAACTAATTTACCATTATAAGGTATTGTAAGTTCTATAAATTCATATTTATTAGTAACAATATCGTTGACTACCGCAGTTTTTATTATGGCCAAAGTAGCATCTGTAACTACATTATTCATATTCTCGTCGGGCTTCTCTTGCGAAACTGTTAAAACTGAAAATGGCTTAAAGACTATTCTTTGTCCTTCTAGTTCCTGTATCTTTTTTGCAACTTCATTTTGAGCAAACAAGAAAACAAAACTCAACAATGAGGCAATTGTAAAGATTTTTTTCATAATATAATTGGTAATTTTTTGCAGTAAAGTTAATAAAAATCATTTGACTTTATAAAAAGCACAATATAAATGTATTTTTAATGATTAAATACAAGAAATCAAATAACACGGATTAGATTTTTATAAAATTTTTAATTTGACGAGCTACTTCTTTCACGTCTACTTTTTCAATCGGATGAATTGTATTTGGCATTACATATAACTTACAATTTTTAATTTTTTGATGAACAATAAGACTTTCCTCAACACTAACCATTGTATCATTATCGCCAACAGAAATTAAAGTTGGCACTTCAATTTTTTCGAAATCTAATTCTTTTAAAGGTGGATTTACACCTAAGTTGAGCATCATTTGGGCTGTTTTTTCCATCAAAGTTTCCCAATTACTACCATGAAGTTGCTCTAAAGCCAAAGCATATTTTGGAATCTTCGCTTTGATCTTTTCAGGATTCAACATTAAAGCCTCTTTTTTTGAACCATCAATTGTCCAGTTTAACTTTGTTGCTAAAATGTATAATTTTTCTACTTTTTAGGGAAATTTTTTGCTAAATAAAGTCCAACATAACCGCCCATACTGTATCCAAAAATGGCTATTTCATCTAAAGAATTTTCTTTTAAAAATACTATAACTTCGTCAGCAAAATTTGAAATTGTAAAGTCCTCTTGTGAAATTTCCTTTCTACAGTGGCTATTAAAAGTATACATATAAACTTCAAAGTCATTTTGCAAAACTTCTTTTAACGGTTGCAAACTCTCAGAACTTCCCAATGCTCCATGAAGTAAAAGTATTTTTTTGCCATTTAAAATAATTAAAAATAGTAAAAAGCTTCTTCAATATGATCTAATTTGTATTCGTTATCTTCTTTATAAATAG
>JAIEMH010000178.1 GCA_019752245.1 Flavobacteriaceae bacterium | reverse complement strand
TTCGTTCTATGTCAGCATGCCATTGTGTAGTCTGGCTAACACTATTTGGTGCATTATTTCTAAACTCCTCTTGGAAACGTTGTTTAATCTTACCAAAAGACAATCCAATCACAATAATCCCTCCAAAAATTATAAGATTTCTTAGTCTCATTTTGTGAGATGCTTTTGAATAGTAAAAAAAGTAAACTAAAATTAAAACAACAACAACTAGAATTATATTTTTGGAAGAAAGTAAAATAATAAATCCTACGAGAAGTAATGAGAGTGCTATATCAATTTTGGATTTAATTTCTTTTGTGAAAAAATAAAAAAAAGCTAATGCAACAAAAACAGAAACATGAATTGCATTTAATAGATTCGGTACTAATCCATAATCATCATTGTTTTCCCCATGGTAGAAAAAGTTTCGTGTGTCTTGACTTATTAAATATCTAATTATTGCTCTGATAAGGAAAAAAACTACAACTAATACCATTGAAAAGCTATAATATTTCAAAAGTTTTTCTTTTTCTATTTTAGAAATTTTTACTTTCATGAACACCAATGGCAGTAGTAGTAAAGTAATTCCTTTTGGAATAGCTTTTAATGTTTCGTGTTTATCAATACTCCAAAAATAGGATACAGACATCCATAAAAACAATACTATTGGAAAGAAAAAAAGTAGATTTATATTAAACTTGGTCTTATTGAAATTTATAAGAACCGATAAAATTAATAGTATTAATGCAATATTATTTACAGCTAATGAAAATGGAATAGTAACAAGTAATACTAAGGTGAAAATAAAAGAACTATTCTTATTGCTTTCTTGTTTTATGTCTTGAATAACACTCTTCAAAAAGTTGTAAATATTGACCATTTATTTTCTCCCAATTAAAATCTTTAATTATAGCTTGATAGTTATTTTGAACTTTCTGCAAGTTATCAATTTTTTTGACAGATTCTAAAATATTTTTTACTTCATAAGGATTAGAAAAATAGATTCCATTTTCTTTTAAGATTCCTTTATTGAAATCGTTATTGTGGGCAATAACTAATGCTTGCGAAGCCATAGCCTCTAAAAGTGATGGATTGGTTCCGCCAACGGAATGACCATGAAAATATAATTTAGAAAAATAACGAAGATTGTTTAAATGCTCCAGATTATAAATTCCTCCTAGAAATCTAATGTTGTCGAAGCTTTTAAATTTATTTTTTAAATATTCACCATATTTTGTCATGTGTTTTCCAACAACTAAAATTGGTGTTTTATCTTCATTTTTTGCAACACCTTCAAGAACCATATCAAGATTGTTTTCGGGTTCAAAACGCGCCATAATCATGTTGAAATTTTCTTTTTCAACATTGTATTCTTTTAGAAATTCTTCGTTAGGCGAATCAAAAGGATATGCGCCGTAAGCAATGTAGGTTGAGTTTTTATTATATTTTTCTTTTAAAAACTTTTCAATTCCAATTGAATCTGAAACTAAATAATCACTTGAAATTGCGGCAAGTCTTTCAGCGAATTTTAAGAATTGTTGAACCGGCTTAGAATATTTTGTCCTTTTCCATTCTAAACCATCCATATTTGTTATAATAATTGGTTTTTTAGGTAAAAGAAAGCACCAAATAGAATTACTTGTGTATCCTAATTGAATAATAATATCAAAATCTCGTTTTCGAGAATCCATGATGCAATTGTAGTCATAAATAAATTGACCGAAAGTTCCATACTTATACTCAGGATCATGTTGATGAATGATATTTACGCCATGAAAAGTTTTTTCTTGAAATTTGTGATTATGCGAGTTATAGCAATATACATCATGCCCTTTTTCTACAAGATAAACCGAAAAAAATTCAGCAAATTGTTCAAAACCTCCGTAATGATTTGGAATTCCACGAGTTCCGAGAATGGCAATTTTCATGAAGTGATTTCTTTTTCTGAGGGCAAAAATAGGGAATTTTGTTGTTTTAAAAAATTATAAAAACTAATGTTTTAATATTAATTCATATCCTTTCAAGGTTTCTTGTGCGGTTTTTTCCCAAATATAATCCGTAAGTATTTTTTCCTTTAGTTTTGGATTGAATGTTGAATTGTAAGCTCTATCAATTGCTCTTTTAATTGAATCTACATCGTCTGGCTCACAATAAAATGCATAATCTTCAAAATAGTCATAAGTGTCTCCTTTTTTGGTAACAACTATATTGCACCCCATTGCGGCAGCTTCTAAAGAAGATAATCCAGGTGTTTCCATCCAACTTGCTAATACATGTACTTTAGCAACCTTGTATAAATCTCTTAAATCATCATGTGAAATTGCACCTAAAAAAGTTACGTTGTCTCCAGCTTCTTCATGAACTTGTTCAACATATTTTTTTTGATTTTGTGATTCTTTACCTACTAGAACTAACTTATAATTAGTTCCTTTCACTGTTTTTACTAAATTTAATGTTGATTTCCTTCCTTCTATTCTTGCGGCACAAAGAATACAATTTTTGAATTCTGAATATTTATTTGGCTTTTCAGTATTGCTATCTGTAAAAACCGATTTATCAATTGCGTTCGGAATGGAAACAAAATTATAGTTTTTAAGATTAAATTCAGTTGCAACTCTGTTCATTTCGGAAACTGAATTAGGCAAAAAAACAGAAGTGTTATCAACAATCTCTTTCATTAAACCATAATATCCTTTATAAATCATTTTGAATACTCCTTTGTGAAAACGTTTTTCAAAATAGTGTTTTATTAATGTTTTTAAATAATTTATCTGATATGGAGAGAGAAAATTGGCTACTTTTTGAAAAATTCCACCACGTGCTTTCCTTTCAAATTCAGTATAAAGACCATAAATTGTTGATAAAGCAATTTTTTTATTTTGCTTTTTAGCATTTATCATTTGACGATAAATGTCTTGTGGTTCCATCAAATTAAACAAATGAACTAAATCATAGTCGGTTAAATCTGGCTCAAACTTTAATGAAACATCAACGGTTACACCAAGTTTTTCAAGAAATTCCTTCGTTTTTAACATTTGAACCATGTCGCCACCTGGAGCATCAAATAAATTGGTTCGAGATTGAAAAAGCACTTTCATTTTAGCAAATTAAGAGTTGCAAATATAGTTTTTATTAGTAGTTTTACACTTCTTAAAGTTAGGATTATTCTAATAATGAAAAAAATACTATTTCTATTTGGAACTCGACCGGAAGCTATAAAAATGGCTCCGCTAATTCAATGTTTTTCTAATGATGAATTATTTGATGTAAAAGTTGCTGTTACGGCTCAACATAGAGAAATGTTAGATCAAGTTTTGCATTTTTTTAATATTAATGTTGATTATGATTTGAACATCATGAAGCCAAATCAAACACTTCATCAATTAACTGCTGATTTGATTTCGAGAATTACGGAGGAAATTTTAAGTAAAGAATCGTTTGATTTTGTGTTTGTACAAGGTGACACAACTACTGTTTTAGCAGGTGCATTGGCAGCTTTTTATAAAAAAATTAAAGTTGTACATATTGAAGCAGGACTCAGAAGTGGAGATATGTTGTCGCCATTTCCGGAGGAAATGAATAGAGTTTTGACCTCAAATTTAGCTTCTTTTCACTTTTGTCCTACTGATAATTCTAGAGAAAGTTTAATAAAAGAGAATATCAATAAAAATGTTTTCGTTGTTGGGAATACCGTTATAGACGCTTTGCTTTTAGGATTAGAGAAATTAAAAATGATAGAAAATCAATTTGTTGAGAAGTATGATTTTATTGATTTTTCAAAAAAGATAGTATTAGTTACCTGTCATCGAAGAGAAAATTTCGGAAAACCATTTGAAGATATTTGTGATGCTTTACTTGAAATTTCTTCAACGTATTCAGAAAGTGTTGAAATTGTATATCCTGTTCACCTTAATCCTAATGTTAAGGATATTGCATATAAAAAACTGATTGCTAAAAACATAAAATTAATTTCACCTCTTGACTATCCTGATCTTATTTGGATGATGAGTAAAAGTAATATAATACTAACCGATTCTGGTGGTATTCAAGAAGAAGCTCCAAGTTTAGGAAAACCTGTTTTGGTTTTAAGATATGTTACAGAAAGAATGGAAGGCGTTGATGCCGGAACAGCGATTTTAGTAGGTTCAGACAAAGAAAAAATTGTTTCAGAAACAAAGAAATTATTAGAAAACAACGACTATTATAATTCCATTTCAAAAGCAACAAATCCTTATGGAGATGGCGAAACCAGTGAAAATGTAAAATTGATTTTAAGCAAATCCGTTTTTGAGTAATTCATTTTTGTCAGTTATTTCTTTATATGCTATTAAAAAACCAACCAGAATTGATTTGGAATCTTCGGTAAAATAATATCCCATAAGAACCCAGTTTGAAATTAACAAAAACATAGCCGTTCCAACTAATAAAAAATTAATATTTTTGTTTATTGGTATTTTAGATTTTGGCTGATTGTATATCAAATATATGGAATATAATAACAATAATATGCCCAAAATACCTGATTTGAGATAGGTTGTCATAAATGCATTATGTAACACATAAATATATCTCATTTCTAAATCACCGAGCCAAACTTTTTGTTTTAAATCCACCTTTGAACCCAAACCCTCGCCTAATAACATAGTTAGACTTCCTTTATATTGCATTTGGCGAATCGTATTTATAATTTCAACCGATCTGTAATTATCGTTAAAATCGATATTATCGTGAGTTTTTATTTTACTTTTAAAAGCTTCTGTAGGTGCTATTTTAACTTTATATAAAAAAGCTTCAAAACCAACTCCATTTCTTTTTGGATTTATTGCTAAAATAATCAAGTATGAAATAACCGTAAATAAAGTTAGTGAAGTAATTGCCAAAATCGCTCTCTTATTCAAAATAAAATAACCTTTTAAGCCACAGAATAATATAATAAACTGAATAAAATTATTTCTAGATAAATACATTAAACTCGAAAAAGTGATAATTGCTACCATTAAATAAAATTTATTTTTGTGAATTTCAATATCAAATTTTTTGTGAAATAATAAAATAATTAATCCATAAACTTCAAAATCACTGAAGTATCCACAATAAAAACGAATATCATTTACGGTATGTGCGTTGCGAAATAAAACAGAAAAAAAAATAAAAAAAACATGAATTAAAGATACAAAATAACTGATTTTTATTACAGACAAGAATGCCGTTTTATAATTATACTTACATATTTGATAGCCAAGAATTATACCCAGAATTGGTTTTAAAAGATAAGTAAAATCCCGAATTATAGAATATATATTTTCGATTTTAAATTTTGTTCTAAAAACAGAAATCAATAAAATTAGAATAAAACAAGAAAGATATTTTATAAATGTTTGTGAATATTTTTTTTGAATTGTAATTAAAACACTAAAAGACCATATTAAAAAAGTTAGTTCGTAACTCCCATAATAAGGAATCATTAAACAAAGTGCGAAAAGTGCGAAATAAAATTTATTTTTTTTTAAAACGAATGCCATAATTTAATTCAATTTATTTGCTTTTAAATCAGTGTGTAATATCCAAATTTCTTTTTAATGAAATAGACACAAGTAAAATTCAAAACTATTGTGGCAATTAAACTGGCAATAGCCGAACCATTAATTCCATAAGTAGGAATTAGAAAATAGTTTAAGATTAGATTTATTAGAAAAACGAAAATATTTATATAAAAAACCAATTTTTTGTTATTTGTTAAATTTAAAATTAAATCTACATTTCCACAAACTGCACTAATAAATGTTGAAATTGCTATTATTATTAAAACCGTTTTTCCTGCAATAAAAGCGTTGCCAAAATAACTTAAAAGATATTCGCTGAAAATTATTATCAATAGCACAATTGGCAAGGTTACAAATGTAATAAGTTGCGTTGCTTTTTGAATAATTTTTTTTAATTCTGAAAAATTTTTAGATTCATAAGCCTCGGTTACTTTTGGCCCGATAACAATACTCATTGAAATTATTATGATATAAACAATCATTCCCACTTTAAATGCGGCGTTATAAATTCCTACATTTTCTTCGGTCGAAAACGATCCTAACATCAAAACATCTGTCCAATTAATTAAAAAACTCATCACGCCAGAAAACATCATTGGTAACGAGGCAATTAATGTTTTTTTATAAGAAAATTGCGGTTTAGAAAAATTAATTTGTTTAAAAAAGATAAAACAGAATTCAATTATTAGTGTTATAAGAAATGAAATTCCATAGAAACTTACAATATTGTATGCGTTTATTGAATCATTTCTGAACAAAAAAATAAATGTAAAAAAAAGCACATTTGGAATAATAAACATAAACCATCCAAAAAGTATTAATTTTTTTGTCGCAATAAAATAATAAACAGCAATTTCATGAAGTAAAAAAAAGGGCAGTGAAATAGCAATTAACTGAAAAACAGAAGTTAATTGTGTTTTGTGAAAAATAAATATAGCAATTTGTGGAGCAAAAAAGTAAATTAAAAAAACAGGAATAATTGATACAAATAAAACTAATTTGATAACATGGAATAGAAAATTTTGAGCAGAAAAATCTTTTTGTTCAATATTTCTATTTACCTCTACAATTATGGTGTTTTGAACCCCTAAAGTAAGTATTACACACAACAATTGAATTATAGTTTGTGCTAATGAGAAGGTTCCGTAAACTTTTGCAAAATAAAAATTTGAAATTAGTTTAATGGTATAAAAACTAAAACACACCCCTAAAACTCGGAAACCAAGAGATATTAATCCTTTAGAAAAAAGATATTTAATATTGGTGTCTTTTAAAAAACCCGCTAAAGTATTTTTTAAAAAACTCACTTTTTATAATTTATTATCAAATTAGAAATTTCTTTACTCCAAACTTTCCAATTTAATTTGTTTAAATATAAATCTCTAGACGATTGACTTAATTTTTCATACTTTAATGGATTTTCAATTAAATTTTTAAAAACTTCGACATAAGCCTGAAAAGTTTCCTTTGGTTCTAATAATATTCCGTTAATGTTGTTTTGAACTGCACCACTTATTCCTCCTGTATTTCTTGAAATACTGGGAACACCGTATGCACTAGCTTCACAAAAAACAATACCATAACATTCCGCTTTACTCGGAACAAATAAAAAATGACTTTCTTCCATTAATGAATTAAATTTTTTAAAATCATTTTTATCGTTTTTATTTAAAAACGGTATAACAGTCATTGATTGATGTTTAACTGGCGGTATGCAACCACAAACAGTCAATTTGACATTATAGTTTTTTAATAATTCTAAAAATGTTTCAAATATAATTTTTCCGCCTTTTCGTTCCCACTCAACCCCAATAAAAAGTAATTTTATCTCTTTATTTTTGTCTATAGTTTTAGGTTTATAATTTATATTTTCTTCATTAATATTTGCTCCATAAGCATTCACAAAAACTTTTCCTTGGGGTTTGTAAAATTCATTAACATAATTTGCAGCCCAATGGGAAGAATAACTTAAAATAGCAGCTTTTTGAATTGTTTTTTTTTGATTTATGTTAGATTCTTTAATAGAAAAATCAAACAATTTAGTAAAACCTTCGTAATAATTATTAAGTTGCCCAAATGAAGAGTCTGAGGTATATAAAATAGGAATATCAGTTTTTAATAAGGCAATTTCAGCTGGGACTGATGGTGCAAATATAAAGTCATAATTTTGTTTTTTTAAGCGATGTTTGATAATTTTTGCACTTAAAAAGGATTTAAAAAAACTGTGTCGATGATTGTATCGCTTTGAAAAAATAAAAAGAGTTATTCGATTTATAATACCTAATGATTTTATAAAAACATTATTAATCGGACCAATGGTATCAACAATTTCAAAATGATTTTTTAAACCTTCAAGCATTTTATAATGAATACCAGACCAAGATTTTCTGTCATTTGGGTCCGTAGAGGTTAAAAAGGCAATTTTAAGTTTTGATTTCACAGTTTTTTAATTTTTTTGTAATATTACATTAAATATTATATTTATTTTATTTTTATAGTTTCAACTAGTTTTGATTAATACTGGTTTTTATTTTATTAAACTGGTTTTTGAGCAATGCAAACAGTTAAATAACCCTCAAAGTGCATAAATTTATCTAAAAATAAAAAGAATTTTCGTGTAATTTTATATTTAGTTACCCATTGTTTAAAAAGCGTATCTCGGTCCATAGTGGTTCTACTAATATAATTTAAACCGGCTGCTTTCATTTCATCTTTTAAATCATAAAACTTGTATTCTTTAGGCCAAGGCCAAACTTTTTTACCTAACATTCGTCCAATTAAATACGAAAGTCTGTAAGGAAAAGTATGATGATTTGGATAAGCAACAATTACATAACCTCCTTTTTTAGTAATTCGAGTATATGATTTTATAGCTTTTTCTCTAATGTCTTTGGTATAATGTTCTATAACTCCTGAATTATATGCTAAATCATACGATTCGTTTGGGATAGAATTCATAGTAAACATATCTTCGCAAATACATTTAGTGCCTTTAAACTTTAAGTCGCTACATACTATTTCAACTTTTTCTAAAATAGTATGGTCATAATCTAAAAAAGCAGACTGGCTTAACGATTTATTAAGTAACATTAAACTAATTCCAGCTTCGCAACCGATCTCTATCGCTGACTGCAAATTATTTTCGGATACTAATTTGTTTAGCACAACATTAAATTCTGCTTGAAAACTAGTTGGATTGTTGTATGCTTTTTTAATATGTTCAATGGTAATCCCTTTTGAGTAGTCTAACCAAGCTTGTTTTTGATCTTTTGACATTTTTTAATGATTATTGTAAGTTTATTTTATTGTTTATCAAGAGTTTTATCTGTTAAAAGTAATCCCTCTTTGTTTGTTTCTTCATTTTTGAGATATACTGCCAATTGATAAGTTCCTTTTTTTAAATTTGAACTATCAAAAGTTGCTACATATCCACAATTATCAACATTATAATCTAATTTAAAATAGGTAGTCACATCGAATCTAGGTACTCTTTGAACTTTAAATTTTGTTGCAACTCCATCTTTTAACAATAATACAATTATTCTTGTCTTGTTTGGTGATTGATTTTTAAAAAATGCCCATCCAGATACTTTTAATAAATTATTATTATTGTCTATGGTTTCTAGGTTACCCATAAAAGAATCTCCATATGAAGTTTCATTAGGTTTGATTTTTGAAATTATTTGATTGATTTCGGCTGCTTCTTGTTTGTTGTTTTGTTCTACAAATTTAGCCTTACTTTCCTCCACTATTTTTTTATCCAATTCCACCTCATCTTCTGGAAAAATATCTTCTTTTGTCTTTATTCGTTCATCGCCTCTCCATACAAAACCTCGCAGTTTTCTGGCATTTTCGGGTAAATCTTTTTCTGGATAAATATCACCATCTACATTGTTGAAAAAAGTAATTGTTTCTACTTTACTTTTATCATCCATTATCATATTAATCTTGCTACTAACATTTTTATTGATACCTATCAGTTCGTTTTTGTCATTTCGCATGTAATAAACAACCTCCGTATTTTTAATAACATCGACTTCATGAAGTTTATTTTCTAGAAACTTTCCGTAAAGATTTAAACCTTTTATCTGATTAAAACCGTCACCAATTGTATCTTTTGAAATAATAAAAGTATTGTTTAACACTTTAAGTGAATCTAGTTTTTCTGTTTTATTATCACCTATTAAATGCATTACATCACCTGTTAGTTGGTTTTCAAAATTCCAAAGAATTGGTTTTCCAATAAGTTGTGTTAAAGCTCTTTTTTGATCGGAATGAATAGAATCACACTTACCACTTAAATCTGTTTTGAAAAAACGTACATTTTTTTGACCTCTAACTATTCTCTCACCTGTTTTTCCTGTTAAGAATATTTTTTTAGCATGAATAAACATAGAATCGTTTTCAACTTTATATCTAATAGAAGCATGTTTGGTTATATAAACCGAGTCTTTTTGTTTAAAAACTTCGCCATAATGTCCTTTGATGATGGCTTTATTAATGGAATCTGTAATTTTTACATTGTTAGTTCCAGAGGCATATTCGATTTTTCTATCATAATATAAACTGTCGCCTTCTATTAACCGGTCTTTATATTTTATATAAGATTTTTGGAGAAAATGTCCTGTATTGTTCTTGCTATTATAATGTCCGTTTTCTGTATAAATAAAGGTTTCTTTACTTACAATAGTTGATGGTCCTTTTAAGTCAGAATTTCCTTGAGTTGTTTTATAATCTAAATGATTTGTCTTTATAGTATATTCTGGGTTTTTTAACTCAACAGCAGATAAGAATTGGTATTTTTTTTCCTTTAAATAATAACGTCCTGCTTTACTTTTTAAGGTATTGTTTTTATTTACAATGGTTCCGTTTGAATTAAAATAAGCTTCTTGAGTGTTTCTGTCAAAGTGAATAGTATCGGTTGTCATTGTTGACTCGGGCGAAGTCATAACCACATTTCCTGCCGCAAATGCTTTTTTGATATTTCCATTATACTCGGCATATTTACTATTTAAATAAAGCGTATCACCTTGCACCATTTGAACATCTCCAAATGCTTTGATATAATTTTCTTTTTGATAATAATAGGCTTTGTTGCAAGTCATTATTGCGCCATCATGACTCAATCTCACATTACCTGTTAAAAGCACCGCGTCTGGAATTTCAAATTGATTAATATCTGAGAAATCAGAATTTTCAATAACAATTGTTTTTGCTTTTTGGGCAAATACAAATGCAATGTTCATCATTAGAAAACTCAGTATAAATATCGTCTTTTTCAAAAGTAATGTTTTGTTGGTAAAATTATATTTTATGAATTGATAAACTCCTAAATTAAATTTAAATTTTACATGCTTTTAAACTTTCTTTCCAATCCTTAATTTCAACACCAAAAGTCTTTTTTATTTTAGTTTTATTTAAAACACTAAAAGCTGGGCGCTTTGCTGGTGTTGGAAAACTTGTTGTTGGTATAGCGCTTAAATTTATATTGACATTATTAATTTTAAATATTTCCTTAGCAAAATCATACCATGAACATTGTCCTTCGTTTGAGAAGTTGTAGATTCCGAAATGCTTGTAGGTTGTAGGTTGTAGCACTTCGACATGCTCAGTGTGACAGTTGTAGGTTTGAGTGATAATTGAAATCAAAGCTTCAGCTAAATCTACTGCGTTTGTTGGAGTACCTATTTGATCGTTTACTACAGATAAACTATCTCTTTCGGAAGCTAATCTGAGCATGGTTTTCATGAAATTATTTGCGAATTGCGAGTAAACCCATGATGTTCTGATAATGAAATACTTTTCTAATGTTTCCTGTATAGCTTTTTCTCCTTGTAATTTTGTCAAACCATAAACTCCTGTAGGATTTGGTGTGTCTTCCTCTTTATAAGCTATTTTGTTGCTTCCATCGAAAACAAAATCAGTAGAAATATGAAGCAAAATAGTATCATATTCTTTGCAAACCTCTGCTAGATTTTTTGCGCCAATTACATTTATTAATTGTGCTTTTTCAGGTTCGCTTTCTGCTTTATCAACTGCTGTGTAGGCTGCTGCGTTTATGCAGTAGTTTGGTTTGTGCTTAAAAAAAACAGCTTCACAAGTTTCCTTTTTAGTAATATCTAAATCTGAAGAAGAGCAAAAAACAAAATCTATTTCTGGATAATTTCCTGAAATAGATTGTAACGCTTGTCCTAGTTGTCCGTTTGCTCCTGTGATTAAAACTACCATACTTTTTTAGCGTTTTTTAAATTGGGAAGTAGGTGGTCTTTTTCAGAAATAATTAATTCATCAACATCAAATTGCCATTCAATATTTATATCTGAATCGTCATATTTTATTCCGCCTTCGCTTTCTTTGTTATAAAAATTATCGCACTTGTAAAAGAAGGTGGCTTTTTCGCTTAAAACCAAAAATCCATGAGCAAATCCTCTTGGGATAAAAAACTGTTTTTGGTTATCACCTGAAAGTAAAATGGCAATATACTGTCCAAAAGTTTCAGAATCTGGTCTTATGTCTACTGCAACATCAAGTACTTCTCCATTTAAAACTCTTACAAGTTTTGCTTGAGCATGTTCTCCTGTTTGATAATGCAATCCTCTAAGTACTCCTCTCGAAGAATAGGATTGATTGTCTTGAACAAAATGTACTTTTTCTCCTGTACCTTTTTCAAAAGTTTGTTCATTAAAACTTTCCATAAAATAACCTCGCTCGTCATTGATTATTTTTGGTTCTATAATAAAACAACCTTTGAGTTTTGTTTCTGTAAAAATCATGTTCAATAGCAATTTCAATAGCAAAAATCAAAGTCAATTTCTAAAAAATCAAACTTCATTTAAACTTAAATTAATTTTATTCTTCTAATAAACTCATTAAATGTAATCCGTAACCACTTTTTAATAATGGTGTTGCAAGTTCTTTTAATTGTTTAGCATCTATAAATCCCATTTTGTATGCCGCTTCTTCTATTGCTCCAATTTTCAATCCTTGGCGTTCTTCAATTACTTGTACAAACTGTCCAGCTTGCATTAACGATTGGAAAGTTCCTGTGTCTAACCACGCGGTTCCTCTATCGAGAATACTAACTTTTAGATTTCCTCTTTTTAAATATTCTTTATTAACATCAGTTATTTCAAGTTCGCCTCGATGACTTGGTTTTATATTTGCCGCCACTTCAATAATGGAATTATCATAGAAATAAATTCCAGGAACTGCGTAATTTGATTTTGGTTTTTCTGGTTTTTCTTCTATTGAAAGAACGTTTCCGTCTTTATCAAAATCAACTACTCCATATCTTTCTGGATCATGAACATGGTACGCATAAATAATTCCACCTTCTGGATTACTATTGGCTTGTAACAATTCGGCTAAACCTGTTCCGTAAAAAATATTATCCCCAAGAATAAGTGCTGCTTTATCATTACCAATAAATTCTTTTCCAATAATAAAAGCTTCTGCAAGACCGTTAGGATTTTCTTGAACTGCATATTCAAAACGACAACCAAACTTTTTCCCATCGCCTAATAATTGTCTAAATAAAGGCAAATCATGTGGTGTTGAAATGATAAGTATTTCACTAATTCCTGCCCACATAAGCGTTGAAAGCGGATAGTAAATCATTGGTTTGTCATAAATAGGCATTAACTGTTTGCTTACAGCAAGAGTTAATGGGTGTAATCTAGTTCCTGAGCCACCGGCTAAGATAATTCCTTTCATATGCTTAAATTTTATTTATCATTGGTGTATATGGTATCGCCATTGTTTATTGATGTTTGTTGCACAAACTTGATATTAAAGACGATTCCATAAATTTCTATTTTGTTTTGGTTGATTGATTTTTATAAAAAGCTAGAAATAGAGAAATAAGCAAAAATAAAGAAATAAATAGTATAGGTAAAATCAGCTTCATCTTTCCATTTGTTCCTTTGGAATTTATAATATTTGGAGTTATGCTAATGTCTTTTATAAAAGATTCTATTTTAACTAATTGTATTTTTTGAGTAGCAATTTCACTAATTAGTTTGTTTTTTAACTCAAACATTCCGTTTATCTCGCTGTTTTCGTTATTGTATATTAGATTATTACTCTTTTTGTTGTTAGAAATATTTTTAGATATTACACTAATAAGCGAGTCTATTTGAACGATTTCTTCTTCGTTCTTCTTCATTTTTATTAATATATTCTCCTTATTAATTTTTGAAATCTGATTCATGTAATCATCATTATTCAAATATTTTAATAAAGGTTTAATAATATCATCTGATTCTATTCTACCGTTTGATGATATAATTAAAGAATGATAAGGATAGTTTTTACTTGTAAGTTCATTTTCAATTACTTTATTAATATCATTACTTTCTGCTAGTAATTTTATTACTTCAAAGTTCTGAGTATTTTGAGCGTTTGAGGCGATTGCAGTATTATTATTCACAAAATTATATAGATCAACAATTGGTTCAATTTTTATATTTTGAATTTTATCTGAATTGGTGATTCCAATACTTTTAAAAAATGTCTCGTCTTTTTCAGATAGTCTTGATTTAATCAAATCTATTTTTGAATATAAATAATCAACTCCTCCACTTGGCGCAACAATTATTTGACTATTGTAACTTTTATTTGAATCTAAAAAGAAACCTAATCCTGCTCCAATTATAAATAACAGTCCTAGGATTAAGGCTTTTCTTTTAAAAAACAAAATCACCTTAAAAATTGACCTTAAAACAGAGTCATATAATCCACCAATTTTTTTTGAAATTTCAGACAAATCAATTTCTTGATTGTCATTATTTTGAGATGCTGTACTCATAAAAAAATATATTATTTTACGTTGAAAATTTGTTCTAATATTTTAATTGTAATTAAATACGTTGGCTTCACTCCTGTTGTTCCCAATCCGCCAGATGCTAAAGTACTTCCTGTTTCTAATGGATTGTCCGAAGCGTAGTAGGCATATCTAACTTTTACATTTGGATTGATACTTTTTCTAATTTTGGATGCCGATTGAATAGCTTTCTGGTAATAAGCACCTTCCATTTCTAGACCAATTACACCCCAAGTTGACTCATGGAAAAATTTCAATAAATCTTTATTTTGAAGTGAAGTTCCCAAAACAGTTATCATTGGTCCAGCAAAAACCGGTATGTCATTTCCTTCAAACATTGCTGCTGTTAGTTCATTTTCAAAGAAATAATTATCTGCTGTCCCTTCGTTGATGTGTGCATTTGGTATCATGATATCGCCTTTTCCACCTTCTAGAATTCCTGCTTTTCCCATTATAGAAACCGACTCTACATTAAGTAAAATTTTGTCGTCTCCTTTTTTATAGGGTTTCAATAATTCGTCAATAGTTTCATAAGCTTGCTCGCCAAAAGCATAATCCATTACAATAATTACTGGATTGTCTTTTCCAACTTTAGCATTAGGAAAAGCCGATTTTATCCAGTCGATTTTTGCTGTGTCAAATATTTGAACATCAATATTGGTACCCGAATTGTCTGGTAAAGAAAACATTCCATGTTGCAACGCAAATGCTTCTACTTTATCTCTAACGTCGTGTGCACCTTGCTTGCTTAATTCTTCAAAAATATTAAAATCTGATTGTCCTTTAAACTTGGTTTTTAATACATGAGTGGCAAAAATCGAATTCATAACACTGTGCATGTTGGCACTAATGATATGAATTGGTCTACCCAGCAAATTATTTTCGTTTAAAACTTCTTTGATGTTGGTTGCCCAAATTTCTCCGTGAATGTGATGTCCAAGACGTTCTCTTAGTATTGGACTAAAAGTGATTGTTCTTTTATTGTTTTCAATCACTTCTTCTATTGCTAATTTTCCAAGCCAATAGATGATATGTAAAAAACGATCTGGTTTTTCTTTAGTTCCAAAAGCATCGTAGATGTCTAAAACCTCAACAAAAGTTCTTCCTAGAACGTTCGCTGCATGCGAAATAGCTTTTTCTTTTTCTATTTGTGTAAGCTTCTTTTCTTGAAGTGCCGCTTGCTCAAGTTTTTGCCAATCACGAGAAATCTTTCCTTCTTCGTCAATTAAAATTCTATCTTTAATTTTATGTGATTCAATAAAAATAAAGGTCAAATGCGTTAAAATATCGTAGATGTCTGATCGTCCACGAGTAATTTCTACATTCATTTGTTCTTCGTCAATTCTATAGCAATTTCTTCTACGTTTTGGTGGAACAATGGCTTGAAAATGTGATTTTGAATAACCTTCGTCTGAAGTTAGATTGATGTAACGGCATTCTTCAATGCCTACTGGAAGTCTTTCTATTACATAAAGTAAACCACTAAGTTCTACTTTTTCTTCGGCAATAGTTCCATAAATTTCTGGTCGAAGCTCTAGTAATGCTTCTCTTAAAGTTTCTCCTGAGATACCCATTGGTTTGTAAAAACCTCTGTTAAATAAATGCCTCATGGTAATGTACAATCGTTCGATAGCTGCCGACGATTCTTGCGCTCTTGAGCGCGAAATGTTTTTAATTTCTTTCATTAAATTTTGTTTTCTAACCTGCAAAGATAGGGATTTTATGGATTAGTTGGTTAGGATAAGGTTAATTGCTGGTTCATTAATTCTTATTTTAGTCAAAGATCCGTCGATTTTGTATTTAGTTTCTTTGTTCCATTTACCTCCAGAAAAGGTGAATTGAAACTCTCTTTCTACAGAGTTATAAAGTACGTAAGGATAATAAGTTTTTTGGATTTTGGTGGTATTTGCATTGGAATCTGTAATTGTTTTTTCAAACTTGTTTTTTTCTATAATTAGCTTTTCAAAACCAATGAAAATACCTGTTTTTGGCATTTTTAAACTGTAGTCTTTCAAATCGAAAAATGTCTTTTTTAATCCACTTTTTACAGTAACGATAAAGTCTTTCTTTATTAATTCTTCGCCCGGAAAACCATTAGCATCAACACTGTAAAAATGAAGTCTAATGGTTGCTTCCTCTATTTTGCTATCGGTTTCAATGTTTACCTGTTTTATATATTTTGTTTTTTTATACTTGGGTAAATAGGGAAAATATTTGGTATCAATCTTTGGTCCGTTGTCAAATGCTTGATAGATTGTACTTTGTGTTTTTCCTATTTCTATCACTTTTGTTCCTAAGGTTTTAAAAACTACAACTTCGTCTAACTGGTAGGCAGTTGGTTTTAATTTTACAACTGAAGCTTCCGAAATTTTGAGTACTTTCTTTTCAAATCCTAAAGCTGAAAAAATTAATTTTTTGCTTTTCTCAGTAGTGTTTATTACAAATTCGCCATTCTCTTCAGAACTCGCTCCAATGTTTTCGTTTTCTACCCAAATGTTTACAAACGGAATTGGTTTTCCCGAAATACTGTCTTTGATAATTCCTTTTACTTGAGCAGTAAGCGAACATGTGATAAGAAGGAATAGAATTGTTTTTTTCATTTTAATTGGTAAGTGTTATATTTACTGATGGCACTAAATATTTATCATGGTATTTTTTCATTAAAAAATTTTGAAAACTATCCGGGTTTTGAATGTTTGTTTTTATAGATTTCTCCCATCTATCACTAGATCTTTTATTCCATCCTACTTCTTCTGTAACAGGAACTAATGGAATTTCTGGTTCATATTTTAATCCTTTTGAAGATGTTTTTTTCCCATTTTTATCTTTATAGTTGTATTCTTCGAAGTATTTGTTTTGTTCTATTTTTAGTTTTTCAAAAACAATGAAAAAACCATTTTCAGGTATAGCTATTTTAATTTTCGACAAATCAATAATGTTCTTTGAATTTCCTTTTTTTACTTCTAAAATTACTTCTTCTGAAAGCAAATTTTCACTTGGCGAACCATCTTTACTAACCTCAACAAAATATATTCTGATTTTAGCATTTTTATTTTTAGATAATGTTTTAAATTTTATCTCTTTAATAAATGGACATTTTTCTCTTTCTTCTTTTGATGTATTGAAATAAATAGCATTAACAAAATAGTCCATGTGGTATCTAAAGCCACTAGATTCATAATATCCAATTTCAATTTCTTTGGTTTGCTTTAAACTTGAAATTAATACTTCATCGAGTTTATAAATTTCCTTTTCTAAAACAATTTTTTCTTTGAATGGTCTTATCTCTTTCTTGTAACCTATTGCCGAAAAAATTAAGTTCTTTTCCTTGTTTTTACTATCTAAATTAAAACTTCCATCAACCTCAGATGTTGTTCCAATATTTTCACCTTCAACCCAAATGTTTACATAAGGAATTGGCGTGTCGTTTTGGTCAACAACAATGCCTTTTACTTGTGCAGTAAGCGAACATGTGATTAAAAATAATAGCGTAATTGTGAGTTTCATTTTATTTTTATGGTTTGCCGTTTAGCCCTGATGCAAGGGAAAAGCCTCGCTTTTTTGGCGAGCTTTGGAAAGGTAGCAGGAATATGGATTGCTAACATGCCCAAGCCATTCGCTGCTGATTATTGTAATTGATCTGCAATTTTTCTGTCATTAGAAAGTCTTGGTAATTTATTTTGTCCACCTAGTTTCCGATAGATTTCATGTATTCTTGGAATCCGTTTTTAGAAACTCTTGTTATTACTAGTGTTTGCAATACTTTACCAACAATTAAATCGTCGTAATAGGCGTTTTGTTTGCGCATGGCAGTGTCAATTTGTAACGCAAATTGTTCGAGATTATTGGGTTGGTTTTCAAACTCTATAAACCATTCGTGATAA
>JAIEMH010000216.1 GCA_019752245.1 Flavobacteriaceae bacterium | reverse complement strand
ATTTATGAGAAATCCTTTACATAAAAATATTTGCCTTTTTTTTCTGTTTTTTTTATCGCAACTTTCTTTCGGGCAGTTGACCAATTTTTCACTTATTTTAAATAAGACCGATGAGTCTTGTACTGGAAATGGAGCGCTTTTCTTCAGTGTTACCGGACAAACTACTGGATCATCAATAGTTTATAGTATTTATAATTTACCCAATACAACTACACCTATTGCGGTTTTATCAACTAACACTTTTACTGGTTTATCCTCAGGAAACTATAGAGTTATTGCAGCACAAACCTTAGGAAACTTCAGTAATACACAACAACAAGATATTCAAATTATTGATGTAAGAAATGTATTGACTTTTCAAGTTTCTAGTCAGCCAGTAACTTGTAATACAGGCAATATTATAGTAAATGTATTGTCAGGTTCACCAGCAACTTATGAGATAGTTTCTGGACCAGTCACTATTACGCCTCAAACTTCAAATGTTTTTAATAATTTAGGTGCAGGAACTTACAATGTCAGAGTAAATGATATATGTGGAGATGGATATGTTCAAACATATACTTTAAACTTTATTAATCCTCCAAATTTAACATTGCTAACATTGCATAATAGTTGTGAGATTTTAACATCATGTAATACATTTCCAACTTTACTTACTTTTACGGCTATTCAAAATACTACAATTCGATATCCGCTTACTATTCAAAGTACAACTTTTCCTCCAAGTGGTGGTACTCCAATTGTTCAAAGTCAAACTGTAGCTTCAGGAGATCAAACAATTCAAAATGCTACGGTGATAATTCCATTCTATAATAACCAAGCGTATACTTATAATATAACCGTTACAGACGCGTGTGGAAATGTTTATAATTCTACTGGCAACCAAATTAATGAACAGTATATGGCATTGTCCCAGCAAGTTTTTAGTAATTGTGTTAATGGGATTGAAGTTAAAGTGTGCAATTTTCTACCGCCATACTTTATAAATTTTATTTCAGCTCCTGTTGGTTTTAATCCAGTTACTTTTAATGCTAATCATCCTGGACCTTTTTCTAGTAATATCACCAACTATTTTTCTACACTAACTAATAATATTCCTAGTGGAAATTATGTTATTGAAGTTACTGATGCTTGTGGGCGTGTTTTTCAGACACAAACACTAGTACAAGATTTGTCACCAGGATTTGAGCTTTTACCAAATCCTAATGTTTGTAGTGATTTAGTTATTGTAAAAATTCCAAATGGCGGACCAAGAGTAACTTCTGTTATTGTTACTTCTGCTCCTGTTGGGTTTCCAAACGCTTTACCTTATGATGTGTCATTTAATATTAATAATGGTATTTTTACTATGGGATTTCCGCCTGGAACTTATGTTTTTGAAGGTGTAGACGTTTGCGGAAGATCATTTAATTATACAATAGTAATTCCTCCAAGAGCTAGAATTCTAACAGAAAATGTAATAAATGGTGGAGGTTGTAATCTATCAAATGCTTCTATTGGGTTAAGTATGATTGGGGCTCAAATGGCTTCAATTTTAATAACTCAAGCTCCTGTAGCATTAAATCAAATAGTGCCTTTTGATGTTTCGAGTTCTATTGCTTTACCACAAAGAACTACTGCGTTAATTCAAAATTTACCAGCTGGAAATTATACTTTGGATGTTGTGGATACTTGTGGAAATCATTACATTAAAAACATAGTAATAAATTCTTTAGTTTTTTTTAATCCATTAATTTTTCAAGAAAAAAAAGGTTGTGGTGAGAATTTTGATTCTATAGCTTTGGTAAGTCCAAATTTAATTTTGCAAACAGTTATAATTACTGCTGCTCCAACATCATTTCCATTTTCATTACCTTACAATGTTAGTTTTAATATCAATTTGGATGGTATTTTTTATATGAACTCTCTTCCAGAAGGAACTTATACTTTTTATACAAAAGATACATGTGGAGTTGAAAGAACCGAAACATTTCAGATTACAGGCTATCATCAATTGACTAATAATATTCAAGTTGTTGGAAACTGCGGATCGTTTAATTTGAATATGAATCATACGGATAATAATGTTTCATCGCACAATTATTGGTTGCAAAAATTTGATCCTATTACCAATCAATGGGTGCATCCTCTTACTGGAGTTCCTTTCATTGCAAATACAATTCCTGATCAAAATAATTCCTATCTTTTAGTAAATTTAGCAACTAATTATAATATTGCCTCTTTAGGAACTTTTAGAATTTTGACAGAATATTATTATTTTGCAAATGGAAGTCAAGCTTTAAATGCTTGTGTTGAAACTATTAAAACATTTGATTTTAATGGAAATTTGGAAATTGTTTCTGCTTATGCTATTCCTTGTGCAACTCAAGGAAATCAGGTATTTATTGTTGCTAATGGCGTTCCTCCTTTAGATTATAAAATAACATCAAAAAATGGTTTGCCATTTGTTGTAAATAATGGTTCGTCAAATATTTTTTCAGGATTGCAATCTGGAATTTATAATTTTAGAGTTGAAGATTTTTGTGGAAACATTGTAAATAGACTCTTTGATATTGCTTCACTACCAGAACCGGCAATTACATCTAGTAATCTATGTGAAGGACAAGTTGGGCAACTCTCTGTAGACGCTTTTCCTTTCTTTAATTATCAATGGTGGAAAGATGGTAATACGACAACAATTTTGAGCACAACAAATGTGTTGACTTTTAATCCTTTTTCTGGAGTTATAGCTGCAGGAACATATTATGTGAGGATTTATTCGCCAAATCAAACTTCTTGTGTAGATAAAATTATATCATTTGTTGTTCCGCTTGTTAGTAATCCAAATGCTGGACAAGATGGAGATTTAGTAATTTGTGGAAATACAAATACAGTTAACTTATTTTCTGCCTTGACAGGAAGTTATGATACAGGTGGCATTTGGGAAGAAATAACAACTAGCGGAATGTTGTCTGGAAATAATTGGTTGCCTCTTGGTGTTCCGTTTGGTAATTATATTTTTAAATATAAGGTTTCTGGTCTTTGCAATTCATTCGATCAAGCAACTGTTGTAGTTCATTTTAATCCAGCTCCAGTTATTCCTGTTATAACTGGAAATAACAGTTATTGTAGTTCTAATGCTATTCAGTTATCGGTTCAAACAATTCCAAATGCAACCTATCAATGGATAGGTCCAAATAACTTTACTTCAACAAGTGAAAATCCAATTATAACCAATAGTACCGTTGATGCCTCTGGTATTTATACAGTAAAAGCAAATGTTAATGGATGTGAATCTATGGCAACAATTTCTATAGTTGTTAATCCAAACCCAAACTTTGATTTAGAGACTTCTTGTGTAAATGGAGCATATACAGTTTCTGTTGTTCCTATTCAAAATTCTTTTTCAACTTCATCGCCTACGTCCTATTTATGGAGTGGACCAAATGGATATAGTAATTCAATAAATCCAATAGTTATTACTAATAGTCCTAAAGGAATTTACTCTGTAACAGTAACTAATAGTGAAGGATGTTCTTCAGTACTTTCAATAGATATTTCGAATACTTTGTGTACGATTCCTAACGGAATTTCTCCTAATGGTGATGGTTCAAATGAAAGTTTTGATTTATCTGGATTTGATGAAATCCAAAACTTAAAGATTTTTAATCGCTATGGAATGACAGTTTATGAACAAGATAATTATACCAATCAATGGTATGGACAGCAAAAAAATAGCGAAGATTTACTTCCAGGCGGAACGTATTATTACCTTGTTAGCTTTAAAAATGGAACGTCAAAAACAGGTTGGGTTTATTTAAGTAGATAAAAGTTATTCGCCTTTATTCTGTGATTTTCTAATTTTTTTGAAAAGATTAGAAGAGTAAACAAAGTCTACAATGGCTTCGTTATCTGTTTTGAAGATTTCTTTTTTAGAACCTTCCCAAGCCAGTATTCCTTCTTTTAAGAAAACAATTTTTTCGCCAATTTCCATTACAGAGTTCATGTCGTGCGTGTTTACAACTGTCGTGATGTTGTACTCTTGTGTAATTTCTTGAATCAAATTATCAATTAAAATCGCAGTTTTTGGGTCTAAACCTGAGTTGGGTTCGTCGCAAAATAAGTATTTTGGATTGTTTACAATAGCTCTTGCAATGGCTACACGTTTTTGCATTCCTCCAGAAATTTCGGATGGTTTTTTATTGTTGGCGTTAATTAAATTTACTCTGTCAATTACAACATTTACTCGTTCTTTAATTTCTGCTGGAGTTTTCTCAGTAAACATTTTTAACGGAAACCCAATGTTTTCTTCAACAGTCATACTGTCAAATAACGCACTTCCTTGAAAAACCATTCCAATTTCAGTTCTCAAAGCACGTTTTTCGTCAGATGATAATTCGGTGTAAATTCTTCCGTCAAATGAAATGGTTCCAACATCTGGAGTGAAAATTCCAAGTAATGATTTTAATAAAACCGTTTTTCCAGAACCACTTTGGCCAATTATCAAATTAGTTTTTCCAGTTTCAAAAGTGGTTGTAATTCCTTTTAAGACTTTTGAATCGCCAAATGATTTTTCTACATTTTTAACTTCTATCATGATGTCAAAAGTAATTGAGTTAAAATATAATTTACCAATATAATTACTACTGAAGTCCAAACGAATGCTACAGTACTTGCTTTTCCAACTTCAAGTGCACCACCTTTCATGAAATACCCGTGAAAAGAAGGAATTGTTGCCAATATCATAGCAAAAACTATAGTTTTTATAAAAGCATAAGCAATATGAAACGGAATGAACTCCGTTTGAATGCCAGAAATAAATTCATTACTTGAAGTAAAACCACCATAAACTCCTGCCATCCAACCTCCTAAAATGCCTAAGAACATTGCAATTCCAATCAAAAACGGATAAAGTAAAAGTGCAATTATTTTTGGGAAAACCAAATAATTTAATGAATTTACACCCATAACTTCAAGTGCATCAATTTGTTCAGTAACACGCATGGTTCCTATACTTGACGTGATAAACGAACCCATTTTACCGGCCATAATTATGGAAATAAAAGTAGGAGCAAACTCTAAAATTACAGATTGTCGAGTTGCAAAACCAATAAGATATTTTGGAATTAAAGGATTTGTCAAATTCAATGCTGTTTGAATAGCAACAACACCACCAACAAAAAAAGATATAAAAGCAACAATTCCAAGGGAATCAATAATTAAGTCATCAATTTCTTTGAAAATTAAGCCTCGCATAACACTCCATTTTGTGGGCTTATTGAATACTTCTTTTAGCATTAAGAAATATTTTCCTATTTGCGATAAATAGCGAACTAGCATCATAGTTTTTAAATATCGTCAAAAATAGTGAGAAGTTGCGAGTTATGAGGTATGAGTTGTAAGTTTTTTAACTTAAAACAACTTTTGTTTCATTTTTTCAAGACGATAATTTCTAATAAATTTTGCTTGTTCATCAGAAACTAAAAGTGGTTTTTTCTCTGATTTCGCTTTCCAGAAACCTTTTATGTAATCCATAAAAAGCAACGGTTTTTTCTTCATCATTGCCAATTTTGCAGAAGCAATGGATGTAATCCAAAATCCGTAGCCTAAAGTATAAAACGCTTCGCCTTGTTTGTAACGTGCTGTTTTGTTGTAGTTGGCACCAGTTGGTTTTAAATGTTTTACTTTTAAAGTGGCATCAGTAACTATTTTCCAATTGTAGAACTTACAAAGTAATTCATCAACTGTATCCCAACCCATTGCAGGTTTTAATCCTCCAATTTGTTTAAAACATTCTTTTCGGTAAGCTTTAAATGCGCCTCGAATGTGATCTTTATCGGTAAGGTTTTCTAAAATAAATTCGCCTTTTTTTTCTATGTAGGCAAATCCGCCAACCATTCCAATTTTAGAATCAGATTGAAAATGCTTGATAATTGTTTCAAAATAATTTGAAGGAAAAATTAAATCGGCATCCGCTTTTACAATAAAATCATAATTATCATCGAGACTTTCAAAACCAGTTTGAAACGCCTGAATGACTTTACTGCCGGGAAGATGAATCAACTCTGAAGTTTTTTCTATTAAATCAATGAAAGGATATTTTTTAATAAATTCAAAAACAATATTTGAAGTTGCATCACTAGAATTGTCATTTACTACTACGATTTTGGTTGGTAAAATAGTTTGTTCTACCAAAGATTGCAAGGTTAAAGCAATAAAAGCTTCTTCGTTATGAGCTGGAATTACGATATAATATTTCATTTTATTTTATTTTACTTTTTCGGCAAAAACAATATAATATCTAGGAGTGAAATATCTTAGTAAAGGTCTAAATCCAATTTTCTTTACAGGATGCGTAAATTTTTCACGAGCAGTAATTTTCCAACCCGTTTTTTCCAACAGCCAGTCCAATTGCCAGTCTTCAAATTCATGATAATGTCTGTCCCACATATCGGTTTTGCTTCTGTATGCAGGTGAAAACCATAAACGTAACGGAATTGAAATTAACAATTTATCACATTTTACGTTTTCTAAAATGGTGTAAGGATTTAGTAAGTGTTCGAAAATTTCAAATGCTGTGAAGACGCTATAACTTTCTTTATGTAAGGCTGTTTGGTTATTGTCTAAGTCTTCTCCAGTTGTATTTTTAACTGTATAACCATTTTCTTCCATTATTTTGGAAAACGGATTCGGTACACCTAAATCAAAAATAGTTTCAGATGTAGCAACGTGTTTTTGTAAAAATTCTAAAGTGTGTTTGAAGCGTTTATTTGGAAATGTTTTTTCGTACATGAAGAATAAAATTTATGTTGCAAATGTAATAATTTTTACTTCCTACTTCTTAAATTACACTTCCTACTTTTTGCTTACATTTTATAAACAATTGCATTTACATTCATTCCTGCGCCAACAGAAGCAAACATAATTACATCGCCTTTGTTTAATTCTTGGTTTTCAATTTCTCCTTTTACCAGAGAATCGTATAATGTTGGTACGGTTGCTACACTTGAATTTCCAAGTTTGTGAATACTCATTGGCATAATTCCGGCTGGAACTTCTTTTTCATAAAGCTTATAGAAACGCTGAATAATTGCTTCATCCATTTTTTCATTAGCTTGGTGAATCAATATTTTTTTTAATTGACTAATATCTATTCCGCTATTGTCAAGACATTCTTTCATGGCATTTGGAACATTGCTTAAAGCAAATTCGTAAATTTTTCTTCCATGCATTTTGATGTATCTAACGTTTGGATCGTGCGTTTTGTTGAATGAATTTCCAAAGAATAAATAGTTTGCCTCGTCATAAGCAAAAGTAGCCGATTCATGGGCAAGAATTCCTTCACTTTCGCCATCTTTAGCTTCAATAATTGTTGCTCCTGCGCCATCAGAATAAATCATAGAATCTCTATCATGCGGATCAACAACTCTTGATAGGGTTTCGGCTCCAATAACTAAACATTTTTTAGCCATTCCAGCTTTTATAAATGCAGTTGCCTGAATTACACCTTCAACCCAACCAGGACATCCAAAAAGCATATCGTATGCAACGCATTTTGGATTTTTTATTCGTAAATCGTGTTTTACTCTTGTGGCTAAACTGGGTAGTAGGTCAGCTTGAATCGCTCCTTGTTTTACGTTACCAAAATTATGAGCAAATATTATATAATCTAAAGTTTCTGGATCAATATTTGCATTTTCAACAGCTTTTTTGGCTGCTATAAATGCAATGTCAGAAGTTAATAAATCATTTGTAACATACCTGCGCTCTTGAATTCCAGTAATGCCTTTAAATTTCTGAGTAATAATGTCATTTGATTGCGCAAAAGGAGTTCCATCTTCATTCAAAAATTTATGATTTGCAAAATCGCTATTACACACTATTTCGGTAGGAATATAACTTCCAGATCCAGTTATTTTTATATTCATTGCGGTTGTTAATGATAGATTCTATTGTAAATTTAAAGATAATAAATCAATTAATCATATAAAAATTATTATGCACGCATACTATTGTGAAATTATCAAAATAAATTGATTTTTTTATTAATAATATAATATTACTGCTTTTTTTGCGAAATTTTTATTTGCATAACTGTTGCGATACTTAAAGCTTGAGTCTTTATTTTTTCTGAATTTTCACCTTTAAAGTTTTCATCAACAGCAGAGAAAAAGTGGTGTAACCAAATTTTAAATAATTCTGGCGAAAGATATTCTTTGTCATTTATGTCTAAATGAATTTGAGTAAGATTTTTAGAATAACCACCAGTTCCTAAAATGGCTTGCGACCAAAATGTGACCAAAATTGGTAAATGTTCTTCAAGATGAATTTTTACAACATCGGTAAAAATGTATGAAATTGATTTATCAGAAAGAAGTTTTTTGTAAAATTCATCTACCAAAAGATATAAATCGTCTTGATTTTGTATGTCTGTCATTATTTACATTTAAATTTCAAAAATAGTGTAATTCAATTTTATATTAACTGATAAAAATCAGTTTGAAAGAAAAAGGTTTCAAATTATAAAAACTTGAAACCTTAATATTTGTATTTCTAACTTAGCACTTTAAATTACATATATGCTTCAATCGGAGCACAACTACAGTTTAAATTTCTATCACCATACGCTTCATCAACACGACGAACTGTTGGCCAGAATTTATTTTCTGCAATATAATCCAATGGGAAAGCTGCTTGTTCACGAGTGTAAGGATAAATCCAATTGTCAGTTGTAACCATTGCTAAAGTATGAGGCGCATTTTTCAAAACATTGTTAGCATCCTCTGCTGTTGCTGCTTCAATTTCTTTTCTGATAGAAATCATAGCATCACAAAAACGATCTAATTCTTCTAAGTTTTCACTTTCAGTAGGTTCAATCATTAAGGTTCCAGCTACAGGAAACGAAACTGTTGGAGCATGAAATCCGTAATCCATCAATCGTTTTGCAATATCGGTTACTTCAATTCCTTTTTCTTTAAATGGACGGCATTCCAAAATCATTTCGTGTGCCGCGCGACCCATTTCTCCAGAATATAAAGTTGCGTAATGACCGCTTAATTTTTCTTTGATGTAATTGGCATTTAAAATGGCATGTTGAGTTGAGCTTTTCAAACCTTCTGCACCTAGCATACAGATGTATCCGTAAGAAATTAAGCATACCAAAGCAGAACCCCAAGGTGCAGCAGAAATTGCTGTAATCGCATTTTCTCCACCAGTTGGAATCACTGGATTTGTTGGTAAAAACGGAACTAATTGCGGTGCAACGCAAATTGGGCCAACTCCTGGGCCACCGCCACCATGAGGAATCGCGAATGTTTTATGTAAATTCAGGTGACAAACGTCAGCACCAATTGTAGCCGGATTTGTTAATCCAACTTGAGCGTTCATGTTGGCACCATCCATATACACTTGTCCACCATTATCGTGGATAAGTTGTGTAATTTCTCTAATAGCGCTTTCAAAAACTCCGTGCGTTGAAGGATAAGTTACCATTAAACACGATAAATTATCTTTATGTAAAAGTGCTTTTTCACGTAAATCATCTACGTCGATGTTTCCGTTTTCTAATGTTTTTGTAACCACAACCTGCATTCCTGCCATTGCTGCCGAAGCCGGATTTGTTCCGTGTGCCGATGATGGAATCAAAGCAATATTTCTGTGGTGATCACCACGAGATTGGTGGTATGCACGAATAACCATTAATCCTGCATATTCTCCTTGTGCACCAGAATTTGGCTGTAAAGTTGTTCCTGCAAAACCAGTGATTACGTTTAATTGTTGTTCTAATTTAGCCAACATTTCTTGATATCCTTGTGCTTGATCTAATGGTGCAAATGGGTGAATGTTATTCCATTGTGCCATACTTAAAGGCAACATTTCTGAAGCGGCATTCAATTTCATGGTGCAAGATCCAAGCGAAATCATCGAGTGATTCAAAGCTAAATCTTTACGTTCCAACATTTTTATGTAACGCATTAAAGCGGTTTCCGAATGGTATTTGTTGAAAACATCATGTTGTAAAAATGTAGATGTTCTTTCTAAATTTGACGAAAGTAATTCTGTTTTTAATAAAGTATTAAATTCAGTTGCTTGTTTTCCTGTCGCTTCCGCAAATATGGAAACGATTTTGTTCAAATCAGTAATACTTGTAGTTTCGTTTAACGAAATTGAAACTGTATTTTCATCTACATAATAAAAGTTAACTTCGTTTAATTCTGCAATTTCACGAACTTTCTTAGCATCAGTTTTGATTACAATTGTATCGAAATAAGCTGTATTTATTTGGTATAAACCTAGTTTTTCTAATTCATTTGCCAAGGTTACAGCCGAAGCATGAACTTTATCAGCAATATATTTTAAACCTTTTGGACCATGATAAACTGCATACATTCCAGCCATTACAGATAACAAAACCTGTGCTGTACAAATATTTGAAGTTGCTTTATCACGTTTAATGTGTTGCTCACGAGTCTGTAATGCCATACGAAGTGCACGATTACCATTCGTATCAATTGTTACACCGATAATTCTTCCTGGCATCGAACGTTTGTATTCTTCTTTTGTTGCAAAATAAGCAGCATGTGGTCCGCCATATCCTAATGGAATTCCGAAACGTTGTGTTGTTCCAAAAACAACATCAGCGCCCATTTCTCCTGGAGAAGTCAATTTTACCAATGATAAAATATCAGCTCCAACGGCAACTTTAATTTCGTTAGATTTTGCTTTAGCGATAAATCCAGCGTAATCATGAACCTGACCAAATTTTCCTGGATACTGAAGAATCGCTCCAAAAAATTCTGTCGAGAAGTCGAATTCTTCATGATTTCCTATAACTAATTCCACACCAATTGGAGTAGAACGTGTTTGTAAAACGGATAATGTTTGTGGCAAAATTTCTTCAGAAACGAAAAATTTATTCACATTATTTTTCTTCTGATCTCTAGAACGAACGTCAAAAAGTAACGCCATTGCTTCAGCAGCAGCAGTTCCTTCATCAAGAAGTGAAGCATTTGCAATTTGCATTCCAGATAATTCGATTACCATGGTTTGAAAATTCAGAATTGCTTCCAAACGACCTTGTGCAATTTCTGCCTGATAAGGTGTGTAAGCAGTATACCAACCTGGATTTTCAAAAACATTTCTTTGAATAACCGCAGGAATTATCGCCTGATTGTATCCCAAACCAATGTACGATTGGAACATTTTATTTTTGTCACCTAATTTTTTAATATGGTTTGCAAATTCATATTCTGTCATTGCAGGTTCCAAATCCAAATCTGCTTTTAAACGGATATCGTCCGGTAAAGTTTCGTAAACTAATTGTTCAAAATTTTCTACTCCAATAGTTTTGAACATATGTTGTAGGTCGTTTTCACTTGGACCTATGTGGCGTAATGCAAATGCGTCTGTTTTCATTAAAATAAAATAAAAAGTGTGTTTAGTTGTGTTTGTTTTGACGTAAAACAAAAAATGTTTTGCGAGAACAAAAGTAATTATTAAACTTCTAATTTTAAGTTAAACAAGGTGTAATATTTTGAGAAATTGTTAACTAAAATCGTGTCTTATTAACAGATTGATTAATTTTGTAAGATGCAATTTCTCAAGAAACTTTTCAATTTTTATATAAACAGCAGTATTCACGTAGCTTTGTCGGTGTTTTCGTTGGTAAAAATGACGCAGTTCATGTTTGAAATTCCCGATGATAATTACGTTGGATATTTTACTTTTTTTGGAACTATCGTCGGTTATAATTTTGTAAAATACGATGCGCTTGCCCGAACTCAAAAAAGAGCGATGCGAAACGAATTGAAAGCAATTGCAACGTTGAGTTTTGTTGCATTGATTGCTTCGGGATATTTTTTCTTTCAGCTTCAGAAAACTACACAAATTATTGGATTTATATTTCTGGTATTGACTTTATTGTACACATTACCTTTTTTTCCAAATAGAAAAAATGCCCGAAATTGGGCTGGAATTAAAATTTATATTGTGGCTTTATGTTGGGTTGGAGTTACCGTGATTTTACCTGTTTTGGATGCTGAAATCGCCATTACATCTGATTTTTATCTGAAATGTTTACAACGATTTATTTTAGTTTTTGTACTGATATTAATTTTCGAAATTATCGATTTACAAACTGATGATCCGCATTTGCAAACCGTTCCGCAGAAAATAGGAGTGAAGAGAACTAAAATTTTAGGATTATGTCTGCTTGTGGTTTTCTATTTTCTAGAATTTTTTAAAACAAATTTTATCCAGTTTCAATTGATAATTAATCTGATATTATTCTTGATAACGGCTTCATTTCTGATTTATGCAAATGAGAAAAAATCGAGATATTATTCTTCGTTTTGGGTAGAATTAATTCCAGTTTTATGGATGAGTTTGGTTGTGTTTTTCAGCTAATTCTTTCAAAACTTTATTTCTTTGGATAATGAAATTGGTCAAATGTTTTTTAAGAATCATTTTATCAAATAATTGTCCGAAAATTCCAAACGGCGTTTCATAATTTAGGTTGTCAATCATGACAGTTTTCCCATCTTTTTCCACAAAAGAATGTTCGTGCTTAAACGATTTGAATTTTCCTTCTTCCATTTCATCTACAAAATAATCGTAGAAATCCATTGCGGTCATTCGGCTTTTATGTGTTAGATAAAATCCAAAATGCTTGCCACGCCAGGTTACCGTTTCATTGTAATTTATCAATCCTGATGTTACGCCATCAATCGCTTTTTCATTGGTTTGACTTGCAGAGTTTTGATGAATATCGATGTTTCTTGAAAGGTTAAAAACGATTTTTTTTGGTGCGTTTATTTTTGTTATTAGGTTTATTGTTGTCATTTTAAAATTTATAATGTCCAATTAAATTATGAATAAAAAGTAATGTATTTACAACTGCAAAAAGTACAAAAAATGTGTTCATAAAATAACTTCCAACTTTAAATAATCTTCTTTTTGGAATGTCATACATTGGATAATAAGCAATTTGTGTGGCGACTTTTCCAACCCAATAAGCAGCAATTAATCCTGTTAAAGCAACTGCTAATGCTGATTGTTCTTTTAATTCATTTGTAAATAAAATCGCAATCAATCCAAAAGAAAAGTTTAGTCCTTGAATATATCGTCCATAGGTTTTTGCAATTTCCTGATTTAGTGGTTTCAATTGTTTTACATCATTATACCAATCAAAAACTTGATGACGAATGTAAGGGTAAATCAACGCTGTAAAGATTTGACCAATTCCACTTAAGATAATCAGCCAGTTTGGGATTGTTATGTTCATTTTAGGTTAAATTTTATGATTTGTATTCTTCTTACGATGTCAATAATAGTGATTGAAATTATGATATAAAAGTAGATTTGATTTATAATTTCTGGAAGATTCAATAACGATTTTAAGATGATAATTGGTAGTAAAAGAAGTGATCCAAATAGAATGCTGGTTGCAAAATTACCTAAATAAATAAGTTTAATTTCTTTTGAAAATTTGAATAACAGAATACTTTTAATCAATAGTAAAACAGATGTGAATAATATAGTTTTTGAAAATATAAAACTAGTATTAAATTTATTTATTAGAAAACTAGATGTAATTACTGCAAACAAAATGTACAATATTCGATACTTAAAATTAAAATCAGGAACACACTGCAACTTAATTTCTTTCTTAATTTTACTCGGAATAATTACTTTTCGATTGTAAGAAATGAAAGAATATAATTTTTTGAGAAAGTATTTTATTGGTTTTAGATTTCCGATTTTCTCCATCCACGGAAATGAAAATCCGATTACTTTTAGTAAACTGTCAATTCCATAAATTACGGTTTTGTTTTGGTTATCTACTAAAGCAATTTCGTTTGATGCGTGTTTTACATCAATAAAATTTTGCTCTTCATCAGATAATTGACAATAGGGTTTCTTGCCATTTTCGTCCAACATTCCAGCTTTTATAAAACCAGAAGTATACACGCGACAAAGCGGACAATCTTCGTCATATAATAAGGTTTGGTTTTCTAGTGTTTTCATATTCTTTTGTGATATGATTCATAATTATTTTAAAATAAATAGCAATTGCCATTGGGAAAAACACCATTAATAATAGTTCTATAAAATCGTTACTTGATTGATAATGATATTGTTCTAAATAGAATAAGTACAATTCTGTTAGAGTGAAAATCCAATAAATTGTAAGATGTTTTTTTGCATAATCTGATTTCAGAAACATCTTGTAGGTTATTATAATTGCTGAAATTACTTGAATAATTCCAAGTGGAATTTGTGCTAACATCCCAAGATATACTGTGATAAATAAAATTAATGTAGTATAAAATGCAATATTGTTTATTTTTCTTAAAGTTTTCATCGGATTGTTTTTTTACCTTCAATAGTGATTTTTGATCCCAATGCTAAAAAGGTAGAAATTGGTTTTAAATCTTGTAGAAATTTAAAATCTTTACCGTAAATGTATTCAAAATCAACATCAATTTTATAGTCGATGACCTCTAATTGTTCCCATCTTGGATGCGTAACTTCGTATTCGATTGTTTTATTTTCGTTGAATTTTGTGTAACCAAAATAATGTTCGGTTATAAATTCGGCTTCAGAATTTAATTCAATAGGAATTGGATTTTTAGTAGTTTCCATTGAAATGGAATTCCATTTATTGTCTTTTTTCCATTCGTATTGAAATGATTTTGATGTTTCAGTTTCAGTTCTCGAATGGCGCATTTTCAAAGTTTGATAATGTTCTTTGTATAATGTATTGGCAACAATTGAAATGGCGTGTTTCGGGACAATTTCTTTTACAAATACAACACCACGTTTCCAAATTCCATCTTCGTATCTTTTTACATAAAAACGTAAGTTGACTTCTTCAAAATTCACATGAAACGGAATTTTGATTCCTAAAACTTTCACATTTTCGAACATAAATCCAATTAAACTAATGTAGCATTTGCCGTTCCATAAATCTAATTCTGTTCCTTTCGGTAAATAATTCTCTAATATTTTTGGATTTATTTTGTAGTTTATTAAGGCTAAGTCGTTCCATTCTGCGGTTAAAAAGCTCATAATGTTTCTTTTTTATAAATTATAATTGATAGATAGATTGCTAATAATAGCGGAATTGGAAATAGTAAAAAAGTCAGGATATCTGAATAGAAATAGTTTGCATTTAAATACCATAATGTGAAGAATAGAATAACTGTTATAATATAAATTTGTAAATATTTATTGCTCGGATTATAAGAAAGTAGTAATAATGAAAGTACTACTTGGATAAATCCTGTTAGCATGGTTGATACTAATGCAGTTCCATAATAATTGCCGTCAATCAAACCAAGAAAGGCGATTATAATTGGTAATCCTAGTGCAAATGTGTTTAGATATTTTATTATTTTCATGATTTTAATTTTTAAACTTTCAGAAAAAAATGAAAGTTATTGTTAAATTTTTTTATTTTACTTCATAATTTTCACAACCAATTTTGCCAACCAATTGTCTTTGTATTCGGTCATTTTGTCCAACATATTATCAGCTTTCAGAACAAAATCATACAATTTTGTTGTTTGATCTACAAAGTGTTTTTCTTCGGCTGTATTGTCTGAAGTTATCGATGAAACTTCTTTTAAAACTTTCAACGCAGGTTTGATTTCGCGTTTGCTTCGTTCTCTTGAAATTTTCACGGCCAGTTCATCCAAATCTTTTTCTGCAGTAAAAAATTCACGTCGTTCGCCAGCTTTGTATTCTTTGTAAACAATTCCCCAATCCATCAAGGCACGTAAATTCATAGATGCATTTCCTCTTGAAATTTGCAATTCTTCCATAATTTCCTCCATTGAAATAGCATCGTTGGAAACCATTAACAAAGCATGAATTTGCGCCATAGTTTTGTTAATTCCCCATTGCGAACCAAGTGCACCCCAAGTTTGAACGAATTTATTTTTTGCTTCTTTGAATTCCATAACACAAAGTTACATAATGTTTTTGAACTTTCAATAAAAAATGAAAGTTTATTTTAAAAATTAACCAAAGCGTTGATTCTTTGGTTGATTTTATTATCTTTTATCGTCTTTAGAATAATTAGAAACACCATTAATATTAATTTCACTTCCTAAAAAATGAGGTTTTCTATTTCGAGCAACATCAATTGCCGATTTGAATATTGAAAAGTATTCTCTGAAACATACATAATTGTAGTTTCTATATTCACCAACATTCGCAGAAAATCCTACTGATTTAATTCCAAGTTTATTTCCAATATAGATTGCTCTGTTCAAATGATATTCTTGAGTTACTAAAATAGCTTTATCAATTTTAAAAATATTTTTTGCTCTGTAAATTGTTGAATAAGTATCGAACCCAGCATAATCAATGTATATTTTAGTTGTATCAACTCCGTTTTCAAAGCAGTATTTTTTCATAACTGTTAATTCGTCATGCGCATCGCTTCCATTATCGCCAGAAAGTAAAATTTTATTTATTTTCTTTGATTTGTATAATAAAATTCCTGCATCTAGTCTGTCGCGAAGGTATTTACTGGGTTTGTCTCCAATAATTCCTGCGCCAAATACAATTCCGACATTATTTTTTGGAACATCATTTTCAGAGGTATAGATAAGTGCATCAGTTTCTGATTTCACATAAAAGTTCACGGAAAAAAGCACAATCAATCCAAAAATTGAAAGATAAATAAGTTTCTTAAAATGTTTTTTCAACTTGATATTTTTAATGAATTAAACTAACAACCCGGCACGTTTCAACAAAGCATCAGCCTTCGGCTCTTGACCGCGAAAGCGTTTGTACAATTCCATTGGCAATTCAGTTCCACCTTTAGAAAGTACGTTGTCCTTAAATTTTGTAGCAACCTCTTTATTGAAAATTCCTTTTTCTTGGAAATACGCAAAAGCATCCGCATCCAAAACTTCTGCCCATTTGTAACTGTAATATCCTGAAGAATATCCGCCAGCAAAAATGTGTGAAAAAGAAACGCTCATACAGTTTTCTTCAACGTCTGGATATAAAGTTGTTCCTTCAAATGCAGTTTTTTCGAATGCTTTTATGTTAGTAATTTCGGTTGGATTGTTACTATGAAAAGCCATGTCTAATAAACCAAAACTCAATTGACGCAACGTTGCCATTCCTTCTTGAAAACTCGCGCTTTCCTTTATTTTATTGACATATTCTTGCGGAATAATTTCTCCGGTTTCGTAATGTTTTGCAAACAATGCCAATGCCTCTGGTTCGTAACACCAGTTTTCCATAACTTGACTTGGTAATTCTACAAAATCCCAATAAACTGATGTTCCAGACAAACTTGGATAAAATGTGTTGGCCAACATTCCGTGTAATCCGTGACCGAATTCGTGAAACAAAGTCGTAACTTCATTGAATGTTAAAAGCGATGGTTTTGTTTCGGTTGGTTTTGTAAAATTACAGACGTTGGAAATATGTGGTCGTTCGTTTTTGCCGTCCTTAATATATTGCGATTTGAAACTCGTCATCCAAGCGCCATTTCGTTTTCCTTTTCTTGGGAAGAAATCAGCGTAGAATATGGAAACTAGTTCTCCAAATTCATCTTTTACTTCGTAGGTTGTAACTTCTTCGTGGTATTTGTCTATATCAAAAACTTCGGTAAACGTTAATCCATATAATTTTCCAGCAATTGTAAATGCGCCATTTAGAACATTTTCCAGTTGAAAATAAGGTTTTAATTTTTCATCATCCAAATTGAATAATTTCTGTTTCAATTTTTCTGAATAATACGAACCGTCCCATTTTTCAAGATGATCAATTCCGTCCAATTCTTTGGCGAAATTGGTTAATTCTGCAAATTCTCTTTCTGCTGCAGGTTTTGCTTTTGTCAATAAATCATTTAAAAACGATTTTACTTTATCTGGATTTTGTGCCATTCGTTCTTCCAAAACAAAATGCGAATGGGTTTCATATCCTAATAAATTGGCGCGTTCAAAACGCAATTTTGCAATTTTAAGTGTGATTTCCTGATTATCGAATTCGTTATTTTGGAATGCTTTTTTTCCGGCTGCGATGGCAATTTCTTTTCGCAACTCACGATTTTCTGCATAAGTTACAAACGGTAAATAACTTGGATGATCTAATGTGAAAATCCAACCTTCCAATTCTTTCGATTTTGCTAATGCTTTTGCGGCTTCTATAGTTCCTTCTGGTAAACCTTTTAAATCAGCTTCGTTAGTAATATGAAGTTGATAATTATTGGTTTCTGCCAAAACATTTTCGCTGAAAGTCAGTTTTAGTTTTGCCAATTCGGTGTCAATTTCACGAAGTTTTGATTTTTTTTCTTCGGATAATAATGCTCCGTTTCTAGAAAAACTTTTGAATTTTTTATCTAATAAAGTCGCTTGTTCTGTAGTGAGATTTAATGTTTCTTTTTGTTCGTAAACTGATTTTATTCTTTTGAATAAGTCTTCGTTTAAGGTAATGTCATTGCTGAATTCGGTCAATAATGGCGTTACTTCCTGTGCGATTTTCTGCATTTCGTCAGAAGTTTCTGCTGAATTCAAGTTGAAGAAAATAGACGATAATCTATCTAAAGCGTTTCCTGAAAAATCTAATGCTTCGATGGTGTTTTCGAAAGTTGGAGTTTCTGGATTGTTGATTATGGTATCGATTTCTGCTTTTGCAGCTGCTATATTTTCTATAAATGCTGGTTTGTAATCTTCCATTTTTATTTGTGAAAATGGCGCAGTATCGTATTTTGTTTGGAATTTTTGAGTGAGTGTTTTCATACTATTTTTGCCACGAAGACTCGAAGGCACAAAGTTTTTAAATTAAGAATAACTTTAAAATTTAAGACTGAAATTTACCGAGAGTTTAGCCCAGATAGTAGTGGAAATCCTTTTATTTTTTTTTCTTTAAAAAAATAAAAGATTGCAACGGATAGCTGGAATAGCTTCTAGAAAAAAAACTATTTCTTTAAATTTTCTGACGATTTATTCACAGCTTCTTTCAGACTTTCTTTATAAGAAATAATTTTATCCAAAACATTTTTGTCTGATGAACCGATGATTTGAGCCGCCAGAATTCCGGCATTTTTTGCTCCGTTCAAAGCTACAGTTGCCACAGGAACGCCACCAGGCATTTGGAGAATTGACAAAATCGAATCCCAACCATCGATAGAATTACTCGATTTTACTGGAACGCCAATAATTGGCAATGGCGACATGGAAGCGACCATTCCGGGTAAATGTGCCGCGCCACCAGCACCAGCGATAATTACTGAAATGCCACGATTGT
>JAIEMH010000320.1 GCA_019752245.1 Flavobacteriaceae bacterium | reverse complement strand
TCATAATATGTATACCTCAACACAAATCAGTGGTTCTCCAGCTGCGGGGTATAGTTCTGGTACAGCGATTAAAGTAATTCAGAAAATTGCCGCTGAAAAATTACCAAGAGGATATGATATTGACTGGGCAGGTATTTCTGCCGATGAGGTTGCACAAGGAAATCAGGCGATTTGGGTATTCTTGATCTGTTTAGGATTCGTATACTTGGTTTTGGCTGCTCAATATGAAAGTTTCATTTTACCATTATCGGTAATTCTTTCTTTACCAGCAGGTATTTTTGGAGCATTCTTGTTGCTAAAATTTACAGGATTAGAAAACAATATTTATGCGCAGGTTGCTATGGTAATGCTTATTGGTTTGCTGGGTAAAAATGCAGTTCTTATTGTTGAATTTGCCGTACAAAGACATGCGGCAGGCAAATCGGTTATTCAAGCTGCAATGGAAGGAGCTAAAGCAAGATTACGTCCTATTTTAATGACCTCTTTCGCTTTTATTGCTGGATTACTTCCGCTTGCATTTGCAACTGGACCTGGAAAAATTGGAAACCGAACCATTGGTACTGCAGCAGCAGGAGGAATGCTTATAGGAACAGTTTGCGGAGTACTATTAATTCCTGGATTGTACTACATATTTGCAAGAATTGCGGAGCGAATTAAGCTTGTCAAAAAAGAAGAAGAAAATCCATTAACTGAAGAAATAGATAACAATGAAGTTCAAGAATTATAAATACATTCTACTGCTAAGCCTAGGTTTGGCAGTAGTAAGTTGTAAAGCACCAGCAATTGAGCCTACAAAAGCTAGTCCGGCATTGCCCGAATCTTTTGTAAGCAGTAAGGACACCAATACCATTGCAAGTACTCCTTGGAAAAATTTCTATAAGGATAAAAATCTTGCAGATTTGATAGATGTCGCTCTAAAAAACAATCAAGAGTTGCTGATTACTTTACAAGAAATTGAAATTGCAAGAAATGATATTCGAGTAAAAAAAGGCGCTTTATTGCCAATGGTTGGAGTAAAAGCTGGAGCTGGAGTAGAAAAAGTAGGACGATACACAAGTCAAGGTGCTGGTGATGCTTCTACTGAAATTATGCCAGGAAAAGAGTTTCCAGATCCGTTACAAGATTATACTTTGGCTGCTTATGCACATTGGGAAGTAGATATTTGGAAAAAACTACGAAACTCTAAGAAAGCAGCAGTTAGCAGATATTTAGCAACTGTAGAAGGTAAAAACTTTGTGCTTACTAATCTTGTTGCTGAGGTTGCCGATTCGTATTACGAATTAATTTCTTTGGACAGTCAGTTGGAAATTGTTAGACAAAATATCAGTTTGCAGACTAATGCTTTAGAAATTGTAAAAGTTCAAAAAGAAGCTGCTAGAGCAACTGAATTGGCTGTACAAAAATTTCAAGCAGAAGTATATTCGTCTAAAAGTATGGAGTTTGAAATTTTGCAAAGAATTAAAGAAACCGAAAACACAATCAACTTTTTATTAGGTCGTTATCCGCAGGAAATTCCTAGAGATAAAACCAATTTTTTAAATTTGATGCCTAACAATGTAACTTCAGGTATTCCAGCACAATTATTAGCAAACCGTCCTGATATTAAACAAGCAGAACTGGAACTTGCAGCAGCTAAGTTGGATGTAAAGTCGGCTCGTGCTGAGTTTTATCCATCGCTAGACATCTCAGCATCTTATGGATTGCAAGCTTTTAAACCCAACTATTTGTTTACACTTCCAGAATCATTATTGTATTCTTTGGCAGGAGATTTGGCAGCACCATTGATTAACAGAAATGCCATAAAAGCAGAATATAAAAATGCAAACGCACGTCAGCTTCAAGCGTTGTACAACTATGAACGAACTATTTTAAACGCTTATTTGGAAGTTGCTACGCAGTTGTCAAAAATTAGCAATTTAGAAAACAGTTATAACTTGAAATCAAAACAAGTTGATGCTTTGAATAAATCAATTGATGTTTCTAATGATTTGTTTAAATCGGCTCGTGTTGACTATTTTGAAGTATTGATGACGCAACGCGATGCGCTTGAGTCTAAATTAGAATTGATTGAAACCAAAAAAGAACAACTAAACGCCACAGTTCACATCTACCGAAACCTTGGTGGCGGTTGGAAATAAGAAGTTGGTTATTCTTAGGAGTCGGTTGTAATGATCGGCTCTTTTTTTATAATTTTTTATTTTGTTTAACAATCGTTACTATAAAATTCATTTATGATACTGTATTTTTGCAATACTAAATTTAATCCTTCAATATGAAATATACTACGCTTCCAAATACCGATATAAAAATTAGTACTATTTGCTTAGGAACAATGACTTTTGGTAATCAGAATTCTGAACCCGAAGCGCATTCGCAATTAGATTATGCAGTAGAAAGAGGAATTAACTTTCTTGATACTGCCGAAATGTATCCGATTGGAGGAAATGCTCAAATTTTTGGAAGTACTGAACGTCATATTGGAACGTGGATTAACAAAATTGGAGCATCCGAAAGAGAAAAAATTGTAGTAGCAACCAAAATTGCTGGTCCAAATCGTGGTATGGAATACATTAGACAGCCGTTGGATTTTTCTAAAAAGAACATTCATGATGCGGTTGAATTGAGTTTGAAAAATCTTCAAACAGATTACATCGATTTGTATCAAATGCATTGGCCAGAGCGTGTAATGAACATGTTTGGACAGCGCGGTTTAGTAGAAATTGATACTAAATGGCAAGATAATTTCTTCGAAGTTTTATCGGTTTATGATGGATTGATTAAAGAGGGAAAAATAAAAAGTATTGGTGTTTCTAACGAAAATCCGTTTGGTGTAATGCGTTTTTTACAAGAAAGTGAAAAGCATAATTTACCTCGAATTGCCACAGTTCAAAATCCGTATTCTCTCTTAAATCGTCTTTTTGAAGTAGGTTTGTCTGAAATTTGTATCCGAGAAAATGTTGGATTATTAGCCTATTCTCCATTAGGATTTGGAGTACTTAGTGGTAAATATTTAAACGGAACAAATCCGGAATACCGTATGGCACGATTTCCACAATTTATAAGATATGTTGGTGAAAATGCTACCAAAGCAACACGATTATACAAAGAATTGGCCGAAGCAAATGGATTGACCATTTCTCAAATGGCATTGGCGTTTGTAAACCAAAGAAATTTTGTAATGTCAACCATTATTGGCGCTACAAATTTAGAGCAATTGAAAGAGAATATCGATGCTTTTGATACTGTTTTGTCAAATGAAATTCTAATGGAAATAGAGAAAATTCAGGAGTTAATTCCAAATCCTGCGCCTTAAAATCAGTAGAATTTATCTTTTAATGCTTTTTCAGTTTTTATGTAAATACGAATAGCCAAGATAATAATAATAACTAAGGAAGTTATAAAACCATAAACATTAGGAATCGACAGAAATAAACCTATAAATGATAAAATAATTAAAAAGAGCGCCGAAAAAAACATTGATTTTGCGTACTTTTTTTGTGCAAAGTTCCAGCTTTCTTCGTTTTTTAGGGAATTTTTTGTTCTATATCCTTTGAGGTTTTTATATTTTGCAGGAAAGAAATATTCGATGCTACTTACCAAAACAAAAAGAATTCCAAATGCAAAAAGTACACAAGAAAAAGTGCTATAATCTTCCATAATTGTTTTTAAATGTCATCAAGTTTACAATTTAATATGTATTGCTTCAAGTGGTTCGTCACCAATAACGCTTGCTTTATGTCCGTGAATTTTATCATTAAATGCTATTGATTCTGGTAAATTGTCTTCTGCTATAAAAGATTCTCCAACATTAAAAATTTTGGCATCACCATTTTGTAATTCAATTTTTAGACTGCCTTTTAAAATTATTATAAAAGTAGCATCGCCAGCCAAATGAAAAGCTGTGGTATAACCCACATTACTTTTTCTTATTCTAAAATTTTTTGCAGTAATTTGATCTGTTAAAAACATTCCGCCGCGATGATTTACATCAAAAATAGCTTCCGAAAAAATTGAGATTCCTTCCTCGTTTGTATTGATTTTTGTGATAATAATGGGTTGCTTCATGCTAAATTTATTCGACAACTAATTTAGTATTATAGTTCTTACCATTTGATGTTTCAATCGAAACCAAGTAAATTCCGCTAGAAAGTGATGCAATAGCAATGGTGTTTTCTTGTAAATTTTCTAGTTTTTTTGTCAAAAGTAGTTTTCCAGATAAATCATGTACTTCTACATTTGTTGCTAAAATTGCTGTTGAAGATTTTATAGAAAACGTATCGTTTGCTGGATTTGGGTATAGTGAAAAACCATTTTTTTCAAATTCAGTAGTGTTCATTGAGGCATCTACAATTTTATAAATAATGCTTCCCGAAGTTATGTATAATTCGCCAGAACTATCTTCTCCAAACGATGTAAAGTTGTTGTTTCCGGTAAAGTTGGGTGTATAGGTTATTGCTCCAGTTGTTGTGTTGGCGTATCCAATTCGGTTGAGGCAATAATCGGCAAAGAAATATTTGTTCAAAAAATTAGGATAGATAGTTCCTGTATAAACATAACCACCAGTGATTGAGCAACCGCCAGTTCCAGAATGCGTATATTCTGCCAGAGGCATTGTCATAGAAGCAATAGGTAAACATCCAGAGGTGTTGTAGGCAGCAGAACCTTCATAACAACGCCAACCAAAATTTAAACCTGTTGGTAGCGGACTCGTAATTTTATTAATTTCTTCCACTTCATTTTGACCTACATCTGCAATCCATAAATCGCCGTTCAATCTGTTGAATGAAAATTTCCAAGGATTTCTCATTCCAATTGACCAAATTTCATCGTTACCTGTAATTCCAACATAAGGATTTGTTGGTGGAATTCCATAAGGAGAACCAGAATCGACATCTATACGAAGCATTTTTCCTAGATTTTCATTCACATTTTGGGCTCTATTTTCGGGATCGCCACCACTTCCTCCATCACCCATTCCGATGTATAAATAGCCATCAGGACCAAACTTTATAGAACCACCATTGTGATTGCTGTAAGGTTGCGCTATGGTTAGTAAAATAGTTCCTGTAGTTGCGGCCACATTGGGATCGGTGCTTACAGAATATCTAGCAATAACAGTATTGCCAGTAGTATTGGTATAATTGATGTAAAAATAACCGTTAGAGGCATAATTAGGGTGAAAAGCAAGTCCGAGAAGACCTCTTTCACTTCCTGTGCTGATTAATGAAGTAACGTTTAAAAAAGGAGTTGCATTGGTGGCACCATTTGAGTTTAAAACTTTAATCAATCCTCCTTTTTGTACAATAAATAATCGGGAATCATTTACAGGATGCGCCATTTCTAGAGCACTTGTAAAACCTGTTGCAAAAGGTTGCAGTGAAACAACTTGAGAAAATCCAAGGCAAGAAAACAATAAAAATCCTAAAGGTAAAATGTTTTTCATATAGGTAGGCGTTAGTTGTAAAACGTCGTATATGGCATCGCTTTTATTTATGAGCGTTTACTTAAGCAAACGTTTTTGTTGCTTGCGATTTCACAGTATTCAGATTTAGTTTATTGTAAATATATGAAAAAATATATTAAAATCACTCATCCATAATTAGTTAAAGAAAAAAGCATCCTAAAATTTATTAGATTTTAGAATGCTTTTTTATGAATTTATAGATTATCAATCACTTTGTCTTTTGGATATTTTACTTTGTAACTGATTCTAATTTTCTTGGTTTCGTTTGGTGCTAGTTTCAATTCCCAAGTTAAAATTCCGGTTTCAGCGTTTACTTTTGCTTTTCCATCGTCTAGTAATTCTATGGTAACTTCTTTATCGGTACTTAACGGATATTGATCTTTTAGAATCATTTGAATCTCTTCTTTCTTATTATTTCTGACGGTTAAATCGTAAGTAAATGTTTGTTCTTTGTAAGAAGACAAGAATTTGGTTCCCGATTTATCGACTACTTTTTCGCGTTTGATTGAGATTTTTTTATCTCTTCCCATACTTAAATTTAAAGTATCAGCGGTTTGATTTGGGTTGATGTTTGTTTTGCCAACGTACAATCCTTCAAAAATAATATTGGCTTCACCAGGCAATAAATTGTATTTGGAATAGTCATTAATTTCAGCCAATAAAAACGCTTCTTTATCTACTCTTGGCGCAGCATAATATTTGTAAGTTGCAGGTAATTTTATTTCTTTCAACGCTACAGAATGTGCCTTTCCGTTGGATAAAATATCATAAGGAATGTCAATGTCAAACGAGACGTTTAGTTGGTTTTCGTTGATTGTTGTATAGTTTGAAATATCTCCATCTGCAAAACTCTCGTATCCGTAATTTGCTGTTGTATCTGCATATTTGTAACTATTTGATTTTTCTTTTCTGCCTTGAATCTTGTTTTCTACTGCAGAAAGTTTTTCATAAGCATTCCCTCTATAATAATTATAATCTTTACCTTCTTCTTGATACCTCAAAAACCAAGAACTAAGCAAAGGCGCTTGATTGTTCTGATTTGGATTTCCGCTAGACAATGTTAGTTTTACTTTTTTCCAATCGATGCCTGAGTTTTGAATTACTTGTGCTTTGTACATCATGTTTATTGGATCTTTTACATTATCGACACGCAAATCATAAAATGGATTCCATGTTGCTGAATTGGTGATGTAATTAATGTCTAAATTGACGTTTCCAGCAATTTCATTCATTACTTGAATAACCAATTTTCCTTTAGAAGTTTTATCTTCTTTTTGGGTATTGATTATTAATTTCTCGTTTAAATCTTTTAGTTTTTTGGTGAATTTCGCTTCTTTTTCTTGAAGGACTACAATGGCATTGTCTAGTTCTGTTCTTTTGGCTTTGTAATAGTCAACTAGTTTCATTAATTCGGCTACATTCAATCCCGAATTGGTTCCAGCAACCGTTTGATTTTCGTCTAAAAGAGCAATAGTCTGTTGGTGCGAATAAACGTCAATTTGTACTTTCTTGATGTCTTTTTGAACCAAAGTTATGCTGTCACGCACTTTTTTTATAGTAGGATTGCTTTCGTCAATTTCATATTCTGAAATATAATTTTGTGTAAACTGAACCGATAAAACGGTAACCGAACTCGGTGCGCCAATTTGAACCGTATTTTCATTTAAATAATCAGCAACATTCTTGATAACAATTTCACTTGTTCCAACAGGAAGATTGACCGAAGTGGTTTGTTGCAACTCGGCTGCATTGAAATAAACCGTTGCTGCTTTTACTTTGGCTGTGGCAAAAATTGGTTTTTGAGCAAAACCAAAACTAGTTATTAAAAGTGCTAGCACCAAAAATAGTTTGTTCATAATAGGAAGGGTTAAATTTGATTTTTTTTATTTTTTTAAGTTGCCATTGCGCAGTTCTATTGTCTCAATCCAAAGTTTTAACGCAGTATTCTTAGCTTTCATTTTTTGCAATTCTACTTGTGACACTTTACTTTTTATAATGCCATTCTTTGTAGCATAACATTGATGCAGCAGTTTTATTGCCTTGATTACTGTTTTGTAATCAATCAAGTTAGAATTTCCATAACCATTTATATAACAACTGTCTTTTTTGTCTGCAAAAATAGGTATCCCAAAATTTCTGTTTATAGGAATTAGTTTTTTGTTTTTATCGTCATATTTCATGGTGAAAATTTGAACATCGCCAACTTTTGGAATTGGTCCATAGGAGTAACGACCAGGTTTCCTTTTGGTAATGTCGTTAGGAATATAAATTTCCTTTTGCTTCAATAATTTTGCATTAGACGAAGTGTTTAATACTACTTCACTTATTTTTACCGAAAACCCAAGCGAATCTACTGTACTGATTTTTCCATGAAAAATAACATCGGCATACAGCACATTTTCATATTGTGGAATGAGCGCCATTTTGAAAAGTGTAAACGAAAATAAAGAAAACGAAAGGAGTAGTATAAGTGCTTTTTTCATGATTTATTTTTTTAAGTTTTTGTAATAGCTATTGCGTGTTTCTATTTCTTCTATCCAAATTTTGGCAGCAGCATTTGACTCTTTAGCTTTTTTAATTTCGGCATCAGAAATTTTACTTTTCAGAAATCCATTATCCCAAGCTGTTTGAAAACCATCATAGCACGATTTGAATAATTTGATTCCTTTAATTGCTTCTTTATTTGACACAAACATTCCTTTTGTTCCACCATAAACATAACAAGAATTGTTTTCTTTGGCTACGACTTCCATTCCAAAATTGTAGTAAAATGGTTTTATAGTTTTTGTTTTGGCGTCATATTTTAAAGTAAAAATCATCTGAATTTCTTTTCTTGGTCTGCCAAAAGAATATCTTGTTCTTTTGCGGATGTCGTGCGCAACATAGACTTCTTTTTTCTTAAACAATGATTTATCTGTTGTGTTGTTGCAAATTTCTTCGTCTACTCTAACATAAAACCCCAACGAATCGGATTTTGTTATTTGTCCCAAAAAGATGACGTCGGCATAAAGTAATGCGTTGGTTTGTGGCATAGCAGCAATTTCTATTTTACTATTAAAAGCGTAAAAAGAAAGTATTGAAAATAGAAATAATAGCTTTTTCATGAGCGTGTTTTTATATATAGAGGAACATTTTTGTAAAAAGGTTGGGACGAATGTATTTTTTTTAGAAATTAAAATTGTCTTTAGCTGTGGTATCTACTTCTGTCTTAATTACAGTTTTGTTTTTTAGAAAAAATTGTGCCGAACCAGAAATCACCATCGGAGTATTTTGTCCAACGGTATCAATAGCAGTAATTAAATTTCGTCGTAACATCAATCTAGTTAAGAAATTTTCTTGTTGATTGGCAAAGGATTTTAATTTGTTTTCCGAATCAAATCGGTACATAAATCCTTTAGGTTTTGGGATTATTGTAGCTAGGAACAAACACTCTTTCAGGTTTAAATCGGAAGGTCTTTTTTGAAAATAAAAATGGGATGCTTCCCCAATTCCATATACATTTGGACCCCATTCGATAATGTTAAAATAAACTTCAAGCATGCGTTCTTTAGTGGCAATTTTATTGTTTTCTAAAATGTAAACCAATAGAATTTCTTCTAGTTTTCGCGACAATGTTTTTTCACGCGTTAGAAAAACATTTTTTACCAACTGCATGCTTATTGTACTTGCACCACGAGAGAATTTCTTGGTTTTAATATTCTTGGCAATCGATTGTTTGAAGGCTTCATTGATAAATCCGCGGTGATTAAAAAAAGATGGATCTTCGCTAGTTAAAACGCATTTTTGAAGATAAAGTGAAATTTCGCTCATCGGAGTAAAATTAGCATTGGAACTTCCAACAACAATCGGACGTTGCTCAACGCCTTTGTCTATGGCACGATACGTAAATTCTGAATTGATTTTATTCAAATTTGCTTCTCCGTATTTTGTTATTTTTAGGTTTTCGGGTTTCAGAGTGCTTTCAAAAACCACATTATCAGGTTTGCTTTTATTGAATTCAAAATTTAGAGTATAGCCAAAATTTCCTTGCGCTTCCATTCCTGTAAAATGATCGAATAAACCATTTGGTAGTGAAGTAATAAAATCTTGCGCTTTCATTTTTGGGATGCTCAATTTTAATGCATAAATTTTGTCGGTATCGTTGGTGTAAGCAATATATGGTTTGCATTTTATAGCATTAATTTGAACACTAGAAGTGCTGTCAAGAGCTATGAATCTTGAGCCTAGGACAAATTGGTAATCGAAACGTGCATTTTTTATAATAACGTCATTTTTAGCAATTTTGGCGTGATTAACTTTAAGATTTTTGATAGAAGTATAGCCGCCAATGTGCAATTCGCCACCACTCATTTCCAGATTTTCTAAATTAAAATGAATGGTTTTGAAACTTGTTTTCAGATTGATTTTTTTCTCTAAATAGGGAATTCTGATGCTGTCATTTTTTGAACTAGAGAAGTTTAAATCGGCTTTTCTGTCTCTTGGATCGGCAAATCCAGTGATGTTCCAATCCTGCGTAAAATCATCCGACGTTACGTTGATAAGTGAGTTAAGTTTTTTGTTTTCTAACGCTAATTGTTTGAAGTCAAACAGTACTTTGTTGCCCATATCGTCCATCTTGAATGCAAAACCCTTTACATTCATGTTGGTAGGAATTAAGTTTAGCGTTTTTGAAAGAATTCTATAGGCAAGCTTCGCATAATTGGCTTGGTCGTTGCTTTTTTCATTGCTTTTATGTTTGATAAAAGCATCGAAATTGCTTCCGTTTTTGTTTTTTACTAATTGAATAAAACCTTTATTGATTTCTAGTTTTCCTAGTTGAATGTTTCCCAAAAGCAATTCCCAAAAATTAACCGTAGTTTTTAGATTTTCAATAGAAACTAAGGTGTCTGCTTTTTTTGGAATAAGTGTAATTTCTTCAAATTCTAAATCGGATAATCCATGGAATTTAGCTCTTTTTACCTGAAATCTACACTGATATTCGCGGTTGAGTTTGTTGTCAATTTTGGTTATGGCGCTTTCTAAAATGGTATTTCTAAAAGCAAAAAAAAGGATTACTCCAAGTAGAACAACCAAGAGAACTAGTTTTAAGAAAAGAAAGAAATTTTGCTTTTTGGTTCTCATTTTGTTTTGTCAACATCAAGTCCAAGTCCGATTACATTGGGTAAATAAATTCCTTTGAAGTTGTTTTTTATTGTGATACTGTATTTTCCTTTTTGGAGTTTTGCTTTGTTTTTTATCGCTAAAGTTAAGTCACAAATGTCTCCAGAGCAATCGCCAAGTTCTTTTCCTGAAGCATCTTTTATTTTTAAATCTATGGTGATTTTTTCTTTTTCTCCAGCTGGATTTTCAATGGTAACATCTATTGGAACACTTGCAAATTGATAATCATATACGTGACTGAATTTGAAAACAATATCATACAATTGTGCTTCATCATCAATTGTAAATTCAAACGTTTTTACATCAGATTGTTTCCATTGTTTGCTTTCTGGTTGCAAATCAAAGTTACTGTATACAGAAGATGAATTGCAAGATAGTAGAAGGAAAATCACTAAATAAGAGACAATAATTTTTGCTTTCATAAATGGATTTTTAAAGATAACGTTTGTACCAATCGAATTATTATCCAAATAAGTTTTCTACAACTTCTTCAATTTTAGAAACCATAACAATTTTAATTCCGGGGTATTTGCTGGCTATTTTGTTGTATTTAGATACAAAAATAGTGGCAAAACCTAATTTTTCTGCTTCTTGAATGCGTTGTTCCACACGATTTACCGGACGAATTTCGCCCGAAAGTCCGACTTCGCCAGCAAAGCAAACGTCTTTACTAACAGCGATATCTTCGTTAGACGATAAAATGGCAGCTACAACAGCCAAATCAATAGCTGGATCATCAACAGAAATTCCGCCAGTTACATTCAAGAAAACGTCTTTTGTACCCAATCTAAAACCAGCTCTTTTTTCTAGAACCGCCAATAACATGTTTAGTCGTTTGGCATTATATCCTGTGGTGCTTCGTTGTGGCGTTCCATAAACTGCGGTAGAAACTAAGGCTTGAATTTCTATCATCAATGGACGCATGCCTTCTAGAGTTGAGGCAATTGCAGTTCCAGATAATTGTTCTTCTCGGTGCGAAAGTAAGATTTCTGACGGATTGGAAACTTCTCTCAATCCAGAACCTAACATTTCGTAAATTCCAAGTTCGGCAGTAGAACCAAATCTGTTTTTTAAACTTCGCAATATTCTATAAACGTGATTTCTATCGCCTTCAAACTGCAGAACGGTATCGACCATGTGCTCTAGAATTTTTGGTCCAGCGATGCTTCCGTCTTTGGTGATGTGTCCAATAAGAATTACAGGAACATTACTTTCTTTGGCAAATTTTATTAGTTCGGCAGTACATTCTCTAATTTGAGAAATACTTCCAGGAGACGATTCGATATAATCGGTATGAAGTGTTTGAATAGAATCTATGATGACAATTTCTGGTTCAATTTCTTGAATTTGACGAAAAATATTTTGGGTTTTGGTTTCGGTAAGAATATAACAATTGTCGCCGTTTGGAGTAATTCTTTCGGCGCGCATTTTTATTTGTTTCTGACTTTCGTCACCCGAAACATATAACGTTTTGTAAGGTAATTTTAATGAAATCTGAAGCAATAAAGTACTTTTTCCTATTCCAGGTTCGCCACCAAGAAGGATTAATGAACCAGGCACAATTCCGCCACCAAGTACACGGTTTAGTTCACCATCAACAGTGTCCATTCGAACCTCTTGTGCTGAATCAATTTCGGCAATTTTTAATGGTTTGGATGCCTTTTTAACTTCTGAAGTAGTGGCTTTCCAGCTGGTTTTTTCTTCTTTTTGAATTACTTCTTCAACAATTGTATTCCATTCTTTGCACGAATTGCACTGTCCTTGCCATTTGGCATATTGAGCACCGCAATTTTGACAAAAGAAGGAAGTTTTAATTTTTGCCATTATTTCTTTTTAATTTGACCTCTAAGTTCATCGGCTTTGCCAAGCATCATGTCTTTAGTTAAATCGCCAATTTCTTGCATTTGAAAACCATTTTGATAATATTTTACAGCATTTTTAATGTCGCCTGTATTTTCATAATACATAGCCAAATGGTAATCGCCAAGCATTGATTTAGGATACATTTTACGAGAAAGTTGCGCTAGTTGTTCAAATTCGCCGTAAGCTTTGTTCTTTAAAATTGCGGCTTCAATGGCTTTAAAATCATTTAAACGAATGCTCATTTTGATGCCCAATGCTTTTTCTAAAACATCATATTTGTTTTTTAGATAATCTACATAACCCGATTCTAATTTAACAATTTTTTCTTGAAATTCTGAAGTAGAAATAGGTTGGTAAGAAGCAAAGAATTGATATAATGCGCTTGGAATAGAGTATAAAACTAGCGAATAATGTGATGCGCCTTTAAAATCGTCGTATTTGTAATTTAGATTTGGGTTAGTAACGGCTTTGATGTTTTCGTCTAAAGTTGTGATTTTTGCTCTCATTTTTTTAATATCGCCATCAGCTGATGATTGATAGTAAAAAATATTTTGTTTAAAAGTAGCCAAACGTTCGGCTACACGAACTTCCATTTCTGTTGCAAGTTCAGGGCTAAGCGAGATGTAAGCGTTAAATAATGGGTTGTCTTTGTATAAAAACAAATTCATGTAACCAGCAGTTACGTCGTGTCCGGCAATTATTTTAAATGGTGATATTCTGTATTTGTTTTGTAAAAAAGGAATTAGTTCACCGCCAATAAATTCGAAAAAACTTTCGCCTTTTCCTTCTGGTAAACCTGTGCTGTCATCAAATGTGCAATCGTCAGCTCGTTCATTATCTCGGTTTTGATCCAGTCCAACTATGATTACTTCTGGTAAATCGTCCCAATAATTACCATAACTTAATGCACCTTGAAAGGGTTCAAAAAGGTAATCGCCATCAAGTAAAAATAATAATGGGTACGTTTTTTTAGCGTCTTTATTGTATGATTTTGGAAGTGAAACGGATAATTGACGGTATTTATCGAGTTTTTTAGATAAAATACTATCTTTCATTTTTTGTGCAAATCCATTACAACTCACAGCAATAACTAATAATAGGACTAATTTTTTCATATAATGTTTGTTTTTGAATGACTAATAGACCATCTAAAAACAAGCAATATAATAAATTATTTTCTATTTAAGATAGGAAGCAGTAAAAATGACAACAATCCCAAAATCAAAACGAGTAGCATTTGTGAAGTCCAAATAATCCATCCAAAAGCCGTTCCTGCTGGTTCTGCAATTGCGTAGAAAAGTAAAACTTTGGAAGTTAGAAATGGATAAGCTCCAAAACCACTATTGGTAAATGCTATGGCAATACTTCCTACAACGAAGCATGTGATTATTGCTCTTAATGTAAGTTCAGAAGTTTCGGGAATTACTTTTGTAGCAACGTAATAAGTGATAAGATACGATACCCAAATGAGAATGGTTTGAAAAAAATACTTCCATTTTTCTTTCATGTGAAAAATGCTTAGTAAGCCTTCCTTTAGTCCGGATATTTTTTCTTTAAAAAGAGCAACTATTTTTAGCTTAGAATATTTGTAAATTAAAATAAAGACGATAAATGAAACGATTCCAATTACAGAAAGAAGAGCAATTAAATGCAACGGAATTTTATCAAGAATAAATGCTTTTACAATTTTAAACTGAAGTATTACAGACAATAGCATAAAGAATAATAGAAAAAACATGTCTAAAATTCTCTCAGCTACAATAGTGCCAAAACCTTTATCAAACGGAATGTTATTGTATTTTTTTACGACTAATGCTCTAGAAATTTCACCGGATTTTGGCACTGTAAGGTTCAGTAAATATCCAATATTTACCGCCATAAAATTATTCTGAAAAGAAGATTCGTAGCCCAAATGGTCTAGCATGTACTTCCATCTGTAAGCTCTTATAGCGTTTCCGATAAATCCAATGAAGACCGCTAAAACTACATAAAAGTAGTTGGCGTTTTTAAAATAACCTACAATTTCCTTGATTTGCGCTTCGGTAAATTTGTTGTATTGATAAACAATGATACCAACTCCTAGTAGAATAGGAATTGTTATAGACAACCATTTACTGATGTGCTTTTTCAAAATGCTATTTCAATGAATTGTCATTTTCATTTGGGAAAACGAGCCAAGGTTTGAAGGTTTTTGCTTCTTCAAAATCTAAAGTAGCATACGAAATAATGATGATAATATCGCCTGCGTGTACTTTTCGAGCAGCCGGACCATTAAGGGTAATTTCGCCCGAATTTCTTGCTCCTTTTATGGCATAAGTTTCAAAGCGTTCACCATTATTGATGTTAACAATAGCAACTTTTTCACCTTCAATAAGGTTGGAAGCATCCATAAGAGCTTCGTCGATAGTGATACTACCGATATAGTTCAAATCAGCGCCAGTTACTTTAACGCGATGAATTTTTGATTTTACAACTTGAATTTGCATGGGGCAAAGTTAAATTAATTTAGTGAAATAGTATCAATCAATCTTATTTTGTTAACAAAAACTGCAATAAAAGCTCGGTATTTCTTGCTTTTAGTTTTTCTAGCACAAGGTAATAACGTAGCTTCGTCGGCAATTTCAAAATATTCCAACTCAAATAATGGATTGTTTTGAAACATTTTCGTGACAAATCTTGAAACCTCTTTAGCAGATTTCGTGCCAAAAAGTGTTTTAGCTTTGCTTATTGTTTTATAAATTATGACAGCCTCTTTACGTTCTTGGTTAGAAAGGCGTTCGTTTCTAGAGCTCATTGCGAGTCCGTTTTGCTCTCTAAAAATCTCACAACCTATTATATTTACTGGAATATTTTCTTTTTCAACCAATTTTTTTACGATTTGTAATTGTTGAAAATCTTTTTCTCCAAAATAAGCATTTGTTGGTTTTACAATTTCAAACAATCGTTTTACAACCGTTCCAACTCCGTCAAAATGTCCTGGACGAAATTTTCCTTCCATTTGATTTTCTAGACCGTCAAAATTATAATGTTCCGATTTTGTATTTCCTCCATAAATATCGTCAACTGTTGGAGCGTAAACAATAATATCACTTGACACGGTTTCTATTTTTTTAACATCTGTTTCTAATGTTCTAGGATATTTTTTTAAATCTTCTGAATTATTAAATTGAGTTGGATTTACAAATATACTTATTACTGTAACATCATTGTTTTCAATAGATTTTTTCAACAAAGAGAGATGGCCTTCATGTAAAGCTCCCATAGTTGGAACAAAACCAAGAGATAGGTTTTTCTGTTGTTTGTTGCGTAAGTGCTTGTTTAAATCAACTTTGTTATTGAAAATGAGCATGTCTTTTTGATTAAAATAGGGTACAAACTTACTACTTTAGTAATTATCTGCATAAATTTTTGTAATTTTGCATGTTTTTTATTGCCAATAAACAAATAAATACTTTTATGGAAGACAAGAGGATATTATATGTATCATCTGAAGTGGTGCCTTATTTAGCAGAGAATGAAGTTTCTCTTATGTCATATGACGTGCCAAAAATGATTAATGATCAAGGCGGACAAATTAGAATTTTTATGCCGAGATATGGGAATATCAACGAAAGAAGGCATCAATTGCATGAAGTAATTCGCCTTTCTGGGATGAATCTTGTGGTGAATGATGTTGATATGCCGTTGATTATTAAAGTTGCTTCAATTCCTAAAGAAAGAATTCAAGTTTATTTTATTGATAATGACGAATATTTTAAAAGAAAAGCAACCTTTTCTGATGAAGATGGCGTTTTGTATCCAGATAACGATGAACGAGCAATTTTCTTTGCAAAAGGTGTTGTAGAAACGGTTAAAAAATTAAATTGGGTTCCAGATATCATTCATGTTCACGGTTGGATGGCTTCAATGCTGCCAGTTTACATGAAGCATTTTTATAAAGATGAAGCACTTTTTTCTGAAACTAAAATTGTTAGTTCAGTATACAGTCAGTCTTTTGATGGTACTTTGGATTTAGAAATGATTAACAAAATTAAATTTGATGGAATTCCTGATGATGCAATAGCCGATTTAGAAATACCAAATTATGAAAATTTAATTAAAATATCAGTTGCTCATTCTGATGCAGTAATTATTGCTTCAGAAAGTCTTTCGCCAAGTTTAACAAAATTTATAGAATCTTCAGGGAAACCTTTTTTACCTTTCGCATCGAAAGAAGAGTTCGCAAATGCCTACACTTCTTTTTACAAAAAGATGTTGTAATATAATTTATAAAACATGAAATTTAATTTTTTATTTAAAACAATTGTCGTTGGGTTTTTAGTTCTTTTTATCGCATCTTGCGATAAAGACGTTAATGAAATTGGAGCAGGAATTTTAGGAGAAGATCATTATGGATTAGACAAAATGGAGCGAAATGTTATCGCCTACAGTCAAAATATGGGAGCTGTTCAAACAAATGATTTGCCAATTAACTCTTTAGGATATTATAACAATCCTGTTTTTGGAAAAACCAAAGCTAGTTTTGTATCGCAGTTGCAGTTAACCAGTACTAATCCATCATTTTATAGAACTCCAGCAAATATAGTCATTGATTCTGTTTACTTGTATGTTCCTTATTTTAGTTCGTTTCAAAGTACAGATGCAACTTCAGGCGATAGCACCTATTCATTGGACTCTATTCATGGTGCTAACGAAATAGATTTGAAAGTTTATGAGTCTAAATATTTTTTAAAGGATCATGATCCTTCAACAGGTTTTCTACAACTTCAAAAATACTATTCTAATCAACAAAGTGATTTTGATTCAAACACTGGAGTATTATTAAATGATGATAACAGAAATATCCAAGACAGCACATTAATAGATAATTCGCAAAACTCTAAATTTAAATTTAGTGACAAACAAATAAAATTATATAAAAATGTTGGAACAACTAATGTTGCTGTAAAAGAGCGATTAGCTCCAGGTATGGTAATTAGTTTGAAAAAAGATTTTTTTAGGGATAAAATTTTCAATGCACCTTCGGGAAAATTATTTAATAATGATATTTTTAAAGATTACTTTAGAGGGTTGTATTTTAAAGTTGGAAATGCTCCAACATCTCTAAATCAAGGTTCTTTAGCTAAATTAAATTTTGCAAATGGCTACATAAGGATTGCTTACCGAGATAATTTGTCTGCAACAAATACCGGTACTGTTAGAAGAGTAATTCAAATTAAATTAGGAGGACATTCTGTAAATTTATTTGAAAATGATAATAATTATCCAGGATATGTAACCCCAAATCCGACTACTGGAGATCAAAAGCTTTTTGTTAAAGGTGGTGACGGCTCTATGGCTGTTATTGATTTGTTTGGAGGTTTGCCAAATAATGCTTCAAACACAGAATTACAAGCCATAAAAAACCAAAATTTATTAATAAACGAAGCTAACTTGACTTTTCATATAGACAAAGATGCTATGAAGGATGCTTCAGGAAATAATGCTCCAGAGCCAAACAGAATTTATTTGTATGATTTAAATAACAAACGACCACTAGTTGATTTTTATAGTGACTTTACAACAAGTTCAAAAACAAAATATAGTAAGTATGTTCATGGTGGAATAATCAAAAAAGATTCAGACTCAAGAGGGACAACTTATAAAATAAAAATTACTAATCATATTAGGAATTTGGTTTTAAATGATTCAACAAATGTTAGGCTTGGTCTAGTTGTTACAGAGAATATTAATAGTCCTTCCAACGCAAACTTGTTGACGCCTATTACAAACGGTGCTTTCCAAACAAAATTTGTTCCTGTAATGTCTGTTGTTAATCCTCTCGGTACAATTTTGTATGGTAGTAATATACCAGTTGGCAATATAAACTATGACAAAAGATTAAAACTTGAAATTTATTATACAAAACCTAACTAATTAATTAATACTGTAAATTTATGTGTGGAATTGTTGGATATATCGGATATCGTGAAGCATATCCTATTATTATAAAAGGATTGAAACGTCTAGAATATAGAGGCTACGATAGTGCTGGCGTTATGCTTTTTGACGGAACTGATTTAAAAGTTTCCAAAACAAAAGGTAAAGTTGCAGACTTAGAGGCCAAGGCTTCTAAAGAAATTACAACGAATGGAACCATAGGAATGGGACATACTCGTTGGGCAACACATGGTGTTCCAAACGACGTAAATTCTCATCCGCATTTATCAAACTCGGGTAACTTGTCAATAATTCATAATGGTATTATTGAAAATTACGAGCCTTTAAAAAAAGAATTAATTAAAAGAGGTTACACTTTTAAATCTGATACAGATACAGAAGTTTTAGTAAATCTTATTGAAGAAGTTCAGAAAAAAGAAAATTTAAAACTTGGAAAAGCTGTTCAAGTTGCATTAAATCAAGTTGTTGGTGCTTATGCAATTTGTGTTTTTGACAAGGAAAAACCAGATGAAATAGTCGTGGCTCGTTTAGGAAGTCCATTAGCTATTGGTGTTGGTGAAGATGAATTTTTTATTGCATCTGATGCATCACCTTTTATAGAATATACTTCAAATGCTATTTATCTTGAAGATGAAGAAATGGCAGTTGTACGTTTGCATAAACCTTTAAAAATAAGAAAAATAAAAGATGATTCTTTAGTTGATCCTTACATTCAGGAGTTGCAAATGAATTTAGAGCAAATAGAAAAAGGAGGTTACGACCATTTTATGCTTAAAGAAATTTATGAACAACCTAATGTTATAAAAGACACTTATAGAGGAAGGCTTCATGCTAATAGTGGTATAATTCAAATGGCCGGTGTTGAGGATAATATAGAAAAATTTCTTAATGCAGACAGGATATTAATTATTGCTTGTGGAACTTCTTGGCATGCAGGATTGGTTGCTGAGTATGTAATTGAAGAATTTGCTAGAATACCTGTTGAAGTAGAGTATGCTTCAGAATTCAGATATAGAAATCCAATTATTACAAGTAAAGATGTTGTAATTGCTATATCTCAATCAGGAGAAACTGCCGATACCTTAGCTGCAATAAAACTAGCTAAAGAAAAAGGAGCCTTTGTTTTTGGTGTTTGTAACGTTGTTGGTTCTTCTATTTCTAGAGAAACTCATGCAGGTGCCTATACTCATGCAGGACCAGAAATTGGTGTTGCTTCTACAAAAGCATTTACAACACAAATTACAGTTTTAACAATGATCGCTCTTCGTCTTGCTAAAGCTAAGGGTACAATGTCTAACTCTGATTTTCATAGATACCTTCAGGAATTAGAAGTTATTCCAGAAAAAGTTGCC